>JAGWGU010000022.1 GCA_028867275.1 Nitrososphaerota archaeon | reverse complement strand
GGTCGCTTACCCAAAGTACCGGTTTTGGTTTATCTTGTAAATTTTAATCTTCTGATCCTAAATTCTGGATCAAAGACGACAAAGGTATAAAAATTAGTTTGAGGGTGCTAAAACTGTGAGCCAGAACACACTTTCCCTTAAGGTACTTGAGGCTTATACTCGTGATGTAGGGAGAGGAGTGGCACGTATTGATTATGATTCTATGGATTCACTTGGGGCTTCTACAGGTGATGTTATTGAAATCAAGGGAAAAAGAAGAACTGTGGCCAAATGCCTACCGCTTTATCCTTCAGATGAGGGCAAGGGAATCATCAGAGTCGATGGACTAGTTCGAAATAATGCAGGAATTGCAATAGGCGATACTGTTGCTGTCAGAAAGATCAAGGCAGTAGCTGCTGAAAAGGTAGTTGTTGCCCCACTAGAAGCAATACCTCCAATTGATGAGAGATATCTTGCTGATGCATTAGAAAGTGTCCCATTGATAAAAGGAGACAACGTAATGGTGCCATATTTTGGAGGAAGATTAACTTTTCAAGTCATAGGTGTTACTCCCGCTGCTGATGCTGTGCTTGTTACACAAAAGACAGTGTTCCACATTGCAGAAAAAGGAGAGACCCTCCGTGGCGTACCACAAGTAACCTATGAAGACATCGGAGGACTAACTGATGAGATTAAGAAAGTTCGTGAAATGATAGAACTTCCACTAAGACATCCAGAGATCTTTGAAAAGCTTGGAATCGAAGCTCCAAAAGGAGTATTATTGTACGGACCACCGGGAACTGGAAAAACATTGTTAGCAAAAGCTGTTGCAAACGAAAGCAATGCTCATTTCATTAGCATATCAGGACCAGAGATAATGAGCAAGTTTTACGGTGAAAGTGAAGCTAGACTAAGAGAAATTTTCAAAGAGGCAAAAGAGAAATCTCCATCTATTATATTCATTGATGAAATTGATTCAATAGCTCCAAAAAGAGAAGAAGTGACAGGAGAAGTAGAAAGAAGAGTAGTTTCCCAGCTGCTTTCTCTAATGGATGGTCTTGAAGCTAGAGGAAAAGTGATTGTGATATCTGCAACTAACAGACCAAACGCAATTGATCCAGCTCTTAGAAGACCTGGAAGATTTGATAGAGAAATTGAGATCAAGGTACCAGACAAGAAGGGTAGAAAAGATATCTTAATGATACATACAAGAAACATGCCACTTAGTGACGATGTTAATGCAGACAAGATTGCATCAATAAGCCATGGTTATGTTGGAGCCGATTTAGAGTATCTATGTAAAGAAGCTGCAATGAAGTGTCTTAGAAGACTACTTCCAGAGTTAAATTTAGAGGATGAAAAGCTTCCACCAGAAACACTTGATAAACTAGTAGTTAACGGGGACGACTTTCAGAATGCCATAAGAGAGGTCACCCCATCAGGAATGCGCGAAGTATTCATTGAGAATCCAGATGTAAGCTGGGACGAAGTTGGAGGACTCGAAAATGTCAAGCGTGAGCTTCAGGAAGCTGTAGAATGGCCAATGAAATATCCCACTTTATACTCAAAGCTAGGACACAGAATGCCAAGAGGAATATTACTACATGGTCCCAGTGGAACTGGAAAAACTCTAATGGCAAAAGCTGTTGCAACTGAAAGCGAAGCCAACTTTATTTCCGTAAGAGGACCAGAACTACTATCAAAATGGGTAGGCGAATCAGAACGTGGAATAAGAGAGATATTCAGACGAGCAAGACAGGCATCCCCATGTGTAATATTTTTTGATGAAATCGATTCCATTGCTCCAATACGTGGAGTGGGAGGAGAGACAGCTGTGACAGAAAGAGTGGTAAGCCAGCTTTTGACTGAATTAGATGGAATAGAAAGTTTGCATGGAGTTGTAGTGCTTGCCGCAACAAACAGAGCTGACATGATAGATACAGCATTGCTAAGACCTGGTAGATTTGATAAGATAATACTGGTCCCATTACCAGACAAAGAAGGAAGGAAGAAAATTTTAGAGATAAATACAAAGGAGATTCCGGTAGTAAGAGAACCCATGACAAACGGTATGAAGAACCCAGATTTTGTAGACATTGATAAGATTGCCGAAGTAACAGATGGAATGAGTGGTGCAGATGTAGCATCGATAGCAAACACTGCAGTATCACTTGTAATACACGAGTTTCTCGATAAATATCCTGATCAAAAGGAGGCCGAGAAACAGGCTACAGAAGCAAAGGTAACCATGAGGCACTTTGAAGAGGCAGTAAGAAAAGTAAAGACCCAAAAGGAATTAAAAATAGGCGAAAAAGTCGCGGTTCCATACTATAGGTAATTTTAATAAAATAACTTTTCTAGTTCTAGTAAATGTCACAATTTGGGTACAAGGGCAAAGGGTTAGAGTTTCTTACAAGTAATAAGATAGAGATAGGAAGCCAAGTAAAGATTCATGCTGATTCAATTTACTCTGGAGTTATAATGCCAAGATATGAGCATAGTGATGACCACCACATTGTTTTGAAACTAAAGAGTGGATATAACATAGGCCTTGAACTCGACAAGATAAAAAAAATAGAGTTAGAATCTGCACCGCTAATGAAGAAAGAAACCGTACATCATTCACAACCAAATCCAAAACTTCCAAAAATTCTCCTCTTGTCAACAGGAGGTACAATTGCAAGTAGAATAGACTATAGGACTGGTGCAGTTACTCCTGCCCTTACTGCTGCAGAGCTTAATGCAAGTGTACCAGAACTTGCAACCATTGCAAACATAGACGCCGAGGTACTTTTTTCAGAATATTCTGAGAATTTACTTCCTCAACACTGGATAAAGATTGCAGAGAAATTAGATTCCTATGCCAAGTCAGGATATGATGGAATCATAGTAGCTCATGGCACAGACACTATGCAATACACAGCATCAGCATTGGCATTTTCTTTGGCAGGATTCCCAAAGCCAGTTGCCTTAGTAGGCTCCCAGAGATCATCAGACAGGCCATCATCAGATGCGGCATTGAATCTAATTGCTGCTACAAGATTTTTGATAGAGGTACATTCTCCAGGAATTTTTGTAGTGATGCATAACAATTCAAGCGATGATGAGATTGCTTGCAACTGGGCAACACGTGTAAGAAAAAATCACACCAGTAGACGAGATGCATTCAAGACAATAGGAGGCCCTCCTGCATATATTATCAAATCAAGAAGCATTGAAAAAGACAAACAATTTGACATTCCAAAAAGAGAATATGTGCCAAGAATCAAGTTTGATAGTCGTGTCTTACTACTAAAATATTATCCAGGACTTGATCCCAAGATTGTTGATTATGCTATAGACTCTGGATACAGAGGAATAGTCATTGAAGGAACTGGACTTGGACATGTTGGAAAAACAATGTATGAAGTAATAGAAAAGGCCAAGAAAAATGGGTTGTTCATTGGAATGACTTCCCAGTGTATTGATGGGATGGTAAGAATGACTGTATATGACAGTGGAAGAGATCTCTTGAATCTTGGAGTCATGCCACTTGGAAACATGATACCAGAGACTGCGCTTGTAAAGACAATGTGGGCATTAGCTAATTCCAAAGATTCTAACGACATGGTAAAACTGATGAAAGAAAATATTGCTCTTGAATTTTCAGACTAAGCTTTAAAGCAAGTACAAGAATAAAATTACAAATGTCCAAAATCCAGATTGATAAGATAGGACTTCTTGTAGGATTAGAAATTCATCAACAACTTGCAACGGGAGCCAAATTGTTTTGCAGATGTAAGCCTATTGAATCAGATGAATACCCAATTAAATTTTCACGCAAACTAAGGATAACAAGTAGTGAGCTAGGAGAGTTTGATCCTAGTGCTATTTTTGAGAAGAGTAAGGAAAAAACAATCGTGTATTATGCAAATCCAGAGAGTAGTTGCCTTGTAGAACAAGACGATGAACCTCCACATGATCTTGACCCTAATGCAAAAGAAACTGTTTTGATCATGTCATCTGCGTTAAAATCAAATATTTTCAATGAAATCTATGTCATGAGAAAGCTTGTAATTGATGGTTCTAACACATCAGGTTTTCAAAGAACCATGTTAGTGTCTATGGGCGGTAGCCTCGAGGTCAACGGTAAGAAAATTGGAGTTCAAAGCATCTGTCTTGAAGAAGATGCTGCAAAACTACTCCAAGATTCAAAAGAGACAAGAGAATACAGTTTGGACAGATTAGGAGTACCGCTAGTGGAAATTGCATTGGATCCAGTCTCAGGCACACCAGAAGAGATCAAAAACATTGCTTTGACTTTGGGTAGAATGTTACGTGCAACAAAAAGAGTAGGAAGGGGCATAGGATCAATCAGGCAAGATGTCAATGTGTCAATAGAAGGAGGTGGTGCAGTGATCGAAGTAAAAGGAGTACAAAAATTAGATCAGCTAGAAAAAGTTATCGAGTATGAAGCAAAAAGGCAGCATGGTCTCAAAATTATTGCAGAGAAATTACGAACACTCAACATAGAAAAGATAACCAAAGATCAGGATGTAAGAGACGTATCAAGCATATTCAAAAGCTGTAAATCAAAAATCATTCAGAAATCTCTTTCGGAAGGCTCCTCGATAAAGGCAATGAGAGTCAAAGGATTTTCAGGAATGTTTGGATGGGAGCCATATCCAGGAATAAGATTAGGAAAACAATTAGGTGAGCTGGTTAGATTTTTTGGTTTGGGAGGATTGTTTCATTCTGACGAACTACCAAATTATGGTATTGAAGAGTCAGAAATTCAAGAAGTAAAAAAGATGCTTGAGATAAAACCTAATGATGCATTTATCATCTTGGCTGGAAATGAAAAAAAACTAGACACAGTGATAGAATCCGTCATAAAACGAATTGAAGATTCAAGAAATGGAATACCTGCAGAAACAAGAGCTGCTACAATTACAGGGGAAACAGTGTTTCTACGACCAAGACCAGGCTCTTCAAGAATGTATCCAGAAACAGACATACCGCCCATTATTGTAAATAATATAGAGATAGAGCAAGCAAGAAACAAGATTCCAAAATCATGGGAAGAGAATCTCATAGCATTACAAAAACAATATGAATTAAATCAACAACTTTCAGCACAGATATTTGATTCAGAGTATCTAGATCTGTTTGAGACAATATGCAAAGACAAGAGAGTCTCTCCCAATTTTGTAGCCTCAACTCTTTGTGGTACAATTACAAACTTGGAGCGAAGAGGAATGGATTCAGGATTATTGAGGACTGGAGATATTTTTGAAGCCTTTAGGTTAGTGGCGGAGGGAAAGATAGCAAAAGAATCACTTGAGATGATATTTGAGAGCCTCATGAGTGGAAAATCCAAATCTATCTCAGACGCAATCAAGTCTAATGCGTTGAGCACCATAGAAGATGCAGAACTACACAAGATATTAGATGAGTTGGTAAAATCTAATTTGGAAATAATCAAAGAACAGGGGCTGAGATCAATGGGACCTTTAATGGGCCTTGCCATGAAAACACTGCGTGGAAAAGTAGACGGTCAGAAATTAAATCAACTATTAGAAGATAAGATAAAGATCAAGATAGATGGAAAATAAAAAGTGCGGGAGGTGGGATTTGAACCCACGAACTCCTAAGAGATAAGGTTCTGAGCCTTACGCCGTTGACCAGGCTAGGCGACCCCCGCAACAACGTGAGAATTAAGATCCTACAATAAGTGTCTTTTTTATATTCATCAGTTGGTTTGGAAATTATTTATCCCCATTGATCATTTTATCAATTACAGGTACCGCATTTTTTAGTTCGTGGATCCTAGTTGCCCTATCATCTTCAAAGGATGTGTTCCATGGCTGGGAGTAAAGTATCACAGATTTCCCTTCCTCTAACATACTTTTTGCATTGAGTGGTGAATCATCAATAAATACATCATAATCTAGTCGTGATTTTTCTATTCCTTCCAATACACCAACATAATTTTTGAAATTTATTTTATGTAGTTTAAGCCAGTTTTTTACATCATTGTGAGTAGATTCATCCCGTGCAGTCACAATATCAACAGTGCCAAGATTTGATAGTTGTATAGTGGCATGTGCAATATTACTTTCTGTAGGGGGAACATTTTCCCAGGATTTCCAACAAATTGAGAGTTCATTGTAAAAATCAAATTTATCTATACTATGATTTTTCCAAAAGTCCCATTCAGATATTTGAGACTTCAATATTGTTGGCCTTATTTTGTTACTATATGACAGCCAAGATGCTATGACATCTGCTAGAACTCCATCCACATCAAGGGCTATTCTCAATTCCATTAACTCCTGTTAAAACTATCTTTTAGTTCTTCGAGTAATTTACGTTGGTGTTTGTCTATCTTGGTAGGTATATTGATAACAAGTCTAACATATTCATCGCCTCTACCTCTTCCGCTCTGACGAGGAAGCCCTTTTCCTTTTAGTTTAATTATTGTATTTGGCTGACTTCCTGATTCCACCTCAAGTTTTTCTTGTCCTTCAAGTGTTTCAACCATAATATTTTTTCCTAATGCTGCATCAATCATTGATACATTTGCATCATAGAAAATATCAGATCCATCTCTCTTGAATTTATCATGTGATTTCACTCGTATTCTAACAATTAAATCTCCATTTACACCATTTTGAACTGATTCACCTTCTCCTTGGATCCTGTATTCTCCATCTTCTACTCCAGCAGGAATTTCAAATGAAAATTTCTTTGTTGTTTTTTGTTTGCCTACTCCTTTGCATTTTGAGCATGGCCTTTCTATAATCTTGCCTTGGCCTCTGCAAGTGTTACATGGTTGTACAGTTACAAATGTAGAAAATCCACTACTACGGGATGTTCTAGTTTGACCATGACCATTACATACAGAACATGTCCTCACCGAAGTGCCAGGAGCACAACCTGATCCATTACAAGTATCGCAGTTTACTAGTCTAGGTAGATCAATTTCTTCTTTTTTTCCCTTGAATGCTTCTTCTAGTGTCAATGTGGTGTCATATACAAGATCAGAGCCTCGTACTCTACTAGATCCTCCAAAATCAAACCCTCCAAACCGAAATC
This sequence comes from Nitrososphaerota archaeon, assembly GCA_028867275.1. Classification (GTDB taxonomy): domain Archaea; phylum Thermoproteota; class Nitrososphaeria; order Nitrososphaerales; family Nitrosopumilaceae; genus Nitrosotalea. Next base: position 18,158 of record JAGWGU010000022.1, on the reverse strand, counting down.
CTCCGCCCCTACCAAAAATAGATTCAAAAATTGATTCAAAACCGCCAGCACCTCCAAAGATGTCTTCAAAGTTGGCTCGTGAACCTTGGAAGATGTCATCCGTACTATATTTCCCATCTACACCAGCATGGCCATATGCATCATAGAGTTTACGTTTTTCCGAGTCAGATAATACCGCATATGCTTCTGAAATTTCCTTAAAGTGTTCTGCAGCATCAGGTGACTTGTTTTTATCAGGATGAAATTTTAGAGCAAGTTTCCTATATTGTGATTTTATCTCATCAGGGGTTGAGCTTTTTGAGGCTCCCAAAACCTCATAATAATCACGTTTGGAACTCATGATAACTCAACTAGACTTTCCCTTGTATAAAGATCAGTTCTGAGACTTGCCTGCATCCTGTCCAGTCGCATCAGGTCCACTTTGTGTAGTTGCTTCTGGTCCACCTGGTCCAGCTGCTCCAGGTGGCGGTGTAGCATTTTTGTAAAGTTCTGTACTGATATCGTTTATCAATTTAGTTAGCAAATCAAGTTTTGGCTTTATTTCTTCAATGCTCTTATCAAGAACATCTCTTAGCTCTTTGATTGCATTACTTACCTGAACACCCTGATCTTGGGATATCTTGTCCTTTTGTTGGCTGATCAAAGTTTCAGCCGCATAGATAGATTGTTGCGCTTCATTTTTGATCAACACCTCTTCTTTCTTCTTTTTGTCTTGTTCGGCGAAGAGTTCAGCGTCTTTTGTCATTTTTTCTATATCTTCTTTGGCAAGTTTTGTACTAGCAGTAATGGTTATTTTTGCTTCTTTTTGTGTAGCTAGATCTTTTGCTGCAACATTGAGTATTCCGTTTGCATCAATATCAAATTTGACCTCAATTTGTGGAATGCCTCTTGGTGCAGGAAGGATTCCTGATAGATTAAAGCTTCCAAGTGATACGTTATCTGCAGCCATTGGTCGCTCTCCTTGAACTACATGTATGGTAACAGCAGTTTGATTATCTGCAGCAGTTGTGAAAATCTTGCTTTTAGAAGTAGGAATTGTCGTGTTTCTATCAATTATAGGTTCTCGCAATCCTCCTAGCACCTCTAAACCAAGTGTGAGAGGAGTTACATCTAAAAGTACAATATCACTTGTAACCTCACCACCAATAATTCCTGCCTGAACAGCTGCACCTAATGCAACTGCTTCCATTGGATCTATTCCTGCCTCAGGTTCTTTTCCCATCAAATTAGCTACAAATTTTTTGACTAGAGGAATTCTAGTAGGACCACCAACTAGGATTATTTTACTAACATCAGCAGGAGTAAGCTTTGCATCTTCCATAGATTTCATAACAGAAGGTCTGCATCTTTCTACTATTGGATTTATGAGTTCCTCAAACTTTGCTCTAGTTATTTTTAATTCAAGATTTTTTGGTCCAGAGGATTGATCATATGATATGAATGGTAAATTGATATCAGTTTCAAATATTGAAGAAAGTTCTATCTTTGCCTTTTCAGCTGCTTCTCTTACTCGCACCATAGCTGCACTATCTTTGGAAATATCAATTCCGGATGTTTTCCTAAAACTATCAACAACATAATCAATCAGAACTTTATCCATATCAGTACCTCCAAGCTGAGTATCTCCAGAAGTACTCATGACTTCAAAGACACCGCCACCCATTTCCATGATGGTTACATCCAGTGTGCCTCCACCCAAGTCAAACACCATGATCTTCATATCTTGTTTTAATTTGTCTAGGCCAAATGCAAGTGCTGCAGCAGTTGGTTCATTTATTATTCTAACAACATCAAGACCCGCAATTTGTCCAGCATCTTTAGTTGCTTGTCTTTGATTATCATTGAAATAAGCAGGCACCGTAATTACTGCTTTTTCAACCTTATCTCCAGTAAACGCCTCTGCATCTCTCTTTATTTTTTGTAAAATGAATGCAGAAATTTGCTGGGGTTTGTACTCTTTATCATAAATTTTGAAAAAGTGATCCGTTCCCATCTTTCTTTTTGCTGCTACTACTGTACCCTCAGGGTTAGTTACTGCCTGTCTTCTGGCTGGCTCACCAACTATGAGTTGGCCATCTTTTGTGAGCCCAACAACGGAAGGAAATGCCTTTCCTCCAACCGTAGTTCCCTCAGATGCAGGGATAAGAGTAGGTTTTCCACCCAGCATGACTGCCGCAGCAGAATTACTTGTTCCCAAATCAATACCAATAATTTTAGCCATTTACTTCATCTCCTTGATATTTCTCTTAGATATTTCCACTAAGCTTGGTCTAATAACTCTGTCCTTCAAAATATATCCTTTACGAAGTTCTGTCGTGATTGTATCATCATCTAATACCAGATCTTCTTTTACAGATATTGCCTCATGTAGTTTAGGGTCAAAGATTTCACCTACTGCTTCAATTGGCTTTACTCCAAATTCGACTAGAAATGTGTCCATATTTTTTAGAATAGCATCTAGACCTGCAGTATTTGTATTTTGTTTTGATAGAGCATCTTTTGCACGAACAAAATCATCATATATTCCAAGAAATTTGAGAACAATTTCAGTAGTGATCGAGCTTACACGATTCTGAATATCAATCTCTGATCTTTTCTTTAGATTTTCAAAATCTGCAAGCAAGTACTGGATTTTTTTTTCACAAGAAGAGGCTTTTTCTTTTTCTTGCTCTAGTTGAATTTTTAGTGTCTCAAGTTCTTGCATGGATTCTGTTTCATCATCTTTGTTTATACTGTGTTCTTGGGTTTCTGCAAAATCATTTTGGGATACATCTGATGTGTCAGACAATTCTACATTATTTTTAAAACACACCCTTATTATAATATCTCACAAAGAGGATTTGTTTTAATTACAATAACATCAGAATCTTTTCCATTTTTGGTTATCTTGTCATAATCAAATTTTGAACATGCCACTATAATGGTTGTTTTATCACTATGGAAAATATCTAATTCTGGTCCTTGATGTATCTCCACATCTCCGATGTAATCACGAAGTTTTGTAACAAGAGAATTTAGCATATCCACCTTGTCTCCTCTCATCTCATAGGAATCCTGGGTCCATACCAAAACTACTTTGGTCCTGCTTGCTTTTAGTTCATTTTTCTTCAACGTGGAACGAATTTCGTCAATTAGTCTCTTGACATAACCCTCAATTCCCTTAATGCTGCCATTTACTAAATACATCATGGTACCTGCTCCTTCTACAGACGTACCAAGTGATCTTAAATCATAGAGACCATTTGTCATGTCATCAAGAAATAGATCATTATATTCAGTTAGGACTAGGTCATTTCTTGTCTGTGAGTCTTGTGCAAACTTGGAAACTTCTAAAACACTGGACAGACTTGCAAATTGAGTGAGAATTTTAATTGCATGTAAAATTTCAGCTGAAGATATGGATACAAATTTTTTTCCTTTTTTGTCAGATTCCAATAGTTTGGCAAGCTTGTCATCACCTTTTGCATTAAACGAACCAATAATCTCAGGAGTATTATTTTTTGAAAGAGGATAATAAAAATACGATATACTTTTACCCATCTCAAGACCAGAAACATGTTCAAGCAGTGAAATAGTTTCATTATTTCCTCCTATGCCAGTTGGAAGGTTGTAAATTACTGATCCACCTTTTTTTATTGAGGATGTTGCGTCTTTGAATTTTGAATGAATTTCCATCTTAGCTTCTTGACCTGTCTTTCGTATCCGTGGAGCAAAGAAAAGATATTCAGCATGAGATATTGCAACATCTATTGGCTCAACGCCCAAAAGCGGTTCGTCTTCTTTTAACGATGTAACATTAGGATAGGTTTTTGCAATCTCTGCTTTGAGAGAAATTGCCATATGGGCAGATTCATCAACAATGAAAACATCAGCTCCTTTTATTGCCATTTGGCAAGCAATCGAGTATCCTTCAGTACTTAAACCATATACAACAATTTTTGTTGCAACCAAACCATCCGGACTATGAGTATAGGCTAAGAAAAACTTTTTCCACCCTCAGATTATATCAAAAATGTTTGAAAATCTGGTTTGATATTTTGACGCCTAAACAGCTACTTTTCTTTGCTCCAATGATAAGCAAATTGAGTAAAACTCACAAAATACTATGTACCTCAAGAAATTATCGTGAAGTTGTTGAACTATCCAAGATAAAAAACATAGATCTCAGGTTAATTGGAAAACATGGTGGTTCCACCAAAGAAGGAAAACTTCATTCAAGCATACAAAGGATGAATCATCTTTTAGATGAGGTAGTCAGGTTTTCTCCTGATTTGACCGTTAGTTTCTGCTCCCCGGAGGCTGCAAGAATTTCCTATGGATTAGGCACCAAACATGTTGCATTTTCAGACTCGCCCCATGCAGAAGCCGTGATGAGGCTTGCAGTACCATTAGTACAAAAACTTCTCATTCCTTGGGTGATACCCAAAAATGAATTTGTCAGATATGGAATCTCAAAGAAAGATATCATACATTACAAAGCCATTGATGCCTCTGTCATAGTAAGGGAAAGATCAAAAATTGAAAGGATAAGTGTTGACAGGACCAGAAAGACAATCGTAATCAGGCCAGAAGAGTCGGAGGCTGCATATATTTTAGGAAAGACTGAAAGCGACAACATAATCTATGAAGTAAGCAAGGAATACAGGCTTTACAACATCATAGTCTTGGCAAGATATGCAGTACAAAAGAAAAGACTCAAAGAAAAATTCGGGAAAAAAGTCATCATAATGAACAAAGTTGTAGATGGCAAGTCGCTTCTTAGCACTACAGATCTTTTCATAGGTTCAGGAGGCACCATGACTGCAGAAGCTGCATTAATGGGAATTCCAACCATATCATATGATGCAGCACCAAATTATATTGAGAAATATCTCGTACGAATAGGACTTGTAAAGAGAGAAACAAATCCAAAGAAAATTTTTCCCTTGATCAAAAAAATGTTAAATGATGACAAAATTAGTAGAAAGAAAGCAAGAATGATTCTGAATTCAATGGAGGATCCATATTTGAAATTAGTTGAAGTAATAAAAAGAACATAGATCTCCGAAAAAAATTGTTATGCGTTAACTAATTTTTTGTACAACGTAATGGCTGAACTCTCGTCCTTTTCACCAACAATTACGGCAGAGCCACGTTTTAAGAAACTCACATAGATATCATTAGAGGAAATTGACAATCCAAGCTCACCCTGATTTTGTACTTTGAAACCTTTCTCTGATGCTGCGCTAGTTATCTTTGGAACATCAATCTCGATCATTGTCGTAGGTGTGATAGAAAAGGTACGTTTTCCTCTATTGCGTCCACACAGCTCTTCTATAATTAGCTCTTGAGTGGGCAATTCCTCACGTTTGCCTGAACCGCATTCAGGGCATTCACCTACTTTACTAAAAACAGTAGTATTGAAATCCAAATTATCAAGATCAATGTAGAGTAACTTGTTTGCCAACGTTGGCGGTCTTCCTATTAGGACTTTTACTGCTTCTGCAACTTCTATTCCTCCAACAATAGATAGTATTGATGGGTGAACTCCTTCTGTACTACATGTAGGCATGGAATTTTCATCAAGTGATGGAAATATACAATGATAACATGCAGTTTGGTGCGGCAGGATGGTAAACACCTGTCCTGAAACTCCCACTGCTGCTCCTGTCACAAATGGAATATTTTTTTTGATACAGGCCTTGTTAAGAGAATATCTAGCGTTAACACTGTCAAGTGCATCGATTACAACATCACATCCCTCTACTACATCCAGTGCAGTATAGTCATTTACAGAAACAGGCAGTGCCTCAATTATTACTTCAGAGTTCATTTTTTTCAACTTTCTTGCGGCAACCTCAACTTTGATCTGACCTACATCAGATTCATCAAACATTGTTTGCCTATGCAGATTTGATATTTCTATTACATCTCTATCAACAATCCTTATCGTGCCTATTCCCATAGCAACCAATCGTGTCACTATAGGATTACCTAGTCCACCTACTCCAACAACACATGCTTTTGATTTTTTAAGTTTGATCTGACCCTCATATCCAATTTCTTCCAACATTACCTGTCTTGAATATCTTTCAAGATCTTTACTTGAAAGCTCAGAGCCACCTGCAACTGCTGGCAGCACATAAATCTCATCTCCATCATTTAGTGCTGTTCCCATGCCTCCCGAGAATCGCATATTTTTTCCGTTGATGTATATGTTGATAAGTGATCTTGGTGATCCATCAGGGTTAAGAACTCGTCTTTTGAACTCGTCACCTAGTTGTTCTGCAATTTTAGTAAATGCCTCAGAAAGGGTGGCTGCTGCCAAGTCTACTTTTTTTTCCCCTCCACCTTTGTTCAATACGGAAGGAATGGTGAATTTGATATTTGCCATTTATCTCACCAATGCCAAGATTTTGCCAACATCTGCCTGCATTACTTGAGGCTTTGAAAGCACTTCCATCATAACTTCGGTTGTCTTTAGTCCGTTACCAGTAACATAACATACAGTACAATCATTCTTGTCAATTTTTCCTTCATCAACCATTTTTTTCAATACAGCAACAGAGACACCACCTGCTGGCTCTGTAAATATGCCTTCAGTCCTGGCTAGCAACAGTATAGCATCCAATATTTCCTTGTTGTTTGATTCTTCGGCAAAACCATTGTATTGTTTAAGACGTCGTAATACATATTGACCATCTCCAGGATCACCAATGGCTAAACTTTTGGCTATTGTATCTGGTGTTTCCACAGGAGTTACTTCGGAAAGATTTTTCTTAAAAGCATCAACAATTGGTGCGCACCCATGAGGTTGGGCTGCAATCATGTGCATATTAGAGACTTGATTGACTAGTGAGGTGCTTTCAAGTTCTTCAAATCCTTTACAAATTGCATTTAACATTGCTCCACTTCCAACTGGTACAACAAGTTGGTCTGGTACTTTCCAGTCAAGTTGCTCTGCCACTTCATAAGCTAATGTTTTGGATCCTTCAACATAGTAAGAACGCATGTTTATGTTCACTATTCCGATCCCTTTGCTGTCACCTATCTGTGCAGCAATTCTATTTGCGTCATCATATGTTCCATCAACTGAGATAAAATTAGCGCCATAAGCGAGAGCTTGTGTTATTTTTGCATGTTCAATATCACTTGGTGCAAATATGTAACATGGAAAATCACCCTTTGCTGCATGAGCTGCAGTAGCTGATGCAAGGTTTCCTGTTGACGCACATCCCACTGCAGATAAACCAAATTCTTTTGCTTTTGATACAGCTACACCTGCAGGTCTGTCTTTGAATGAAAATGTGGGATTCACTGAATCATTTTTTATGTAAAGATTATTCAGACCAAGTGCTTTACCCAGTTTTTCTGCCTTGATCAATGGAGTCATTCCGGCTCCAATACTGACTATGTTAGATTTTGATTCAATTGGCAAGAGTTCATGATATCGCCAATAGGTATGTTCACGATTTGAAAAAGTAGTCTTGTTTACAGATGGAAAATCATAACATACGTCAAGAGGGCCAAAACATTCTTCGCATATATACTTGAATGTAGGGGCATATTCTTTCTTACATTCTCTGCATTGTAGAAACTTTATTTTTCCCAAGATAGTTCTGACTTTGTAAAATAGTACATAAAAAATCCTAATATTAATTTAAGTGTCACTTAATTTCTAAAACAATAAGATTAAGTAAAAATTAACATAAATCCAGCTATAAATTTAGAAAAGATCCAACAACAAAACAGGTTACAACCTGGAAATTTTGTAAATTAAGAGATTTTATGAATTTTTTACAATTAGAAGAAATATTAATGATAGCATCAAACGAAACTCAAAATTGAAAATAAAAGAGAGAACAAAAAAGAAAAAACATACAGGTAAAATAATTGCATTAATCATAATAGCTGGCATAGTTGGAGCTGCAGCTTATTCTTATTATCATCAAAAAGAATTAGATTCACAGCAATGGAAATGGGTTACCTCTGGTCCATTTTCAATTAATAAAAACCAATACAAACTTGGAGAAAATATTTTCATGATAGTGAGCGGATTGCAGCCAACGGATGTAGGAGAAATTGATATTGTAGATCCAAAAGGAGATACCTTTAGCAAGATACCATTTAATGGAACAATGAAATCTAGCTTTAAACAGTTTTTCAAACCAGATACTGAAAGGAGACTTGGACTATGTAATGCTACAGACCTTGTGGGTCATTGGAACATAGTATTCAGAGGAGTTTCATACAAATCCATACCATTTGAGATAGTAAATGATTGGATTCCAGGTTCACAGGCAGAATTAGCTCCAGTACCTAAGGGATTAGCTCCGTGTTAGAGTTACTTTTCAAGAACATTGTGGAAGCACACTCTATCTCCAGTATGACATGCAGGTCCACTCGGTTCCACTAGATATACAATTGCGTCAGAATCACAGTCTACCAAGATTTCTTTGACCTTTTGCACATTTCCAGACTCCTCTCCCTTCATCCACAATTTGTTTCGTGATCTGCTCCAAAACCACGAGTTACCAGTTTTTTGTGTAAGTTCAAGAGATTCTTTATTTGCATATGCAAGTGTTAGGACTTCTTTAGAGTGTATGTCCTGAACAATCACAGGTACAAGACCGTCACTTTTTGCAAAATCAATATCATTTATCTTTTTATTCATTACAGTATCCTTTTGCTTGAGAGCCCTATTTCTCTGTTATAGTCTAACAGGGACTCCATTTTCTTTAAGATATTCTTTCACTCTATCTACAGAATGAGTTTGATAATGAAATATTGATGCAGCTAGTGCAGCATCTACATTAGTTTGTAAAAAGACATCAAGCATGTGTTTTGGTTTACCGCATCCTCCTGATGCTACAACAGGTATGTTTACAGCATTTACTATTTCTTTGATGAGCTGGACATCATATCCTTCCTTTGTTCCATCCATATCTATACTTGTTAATAAGATCTCACCTGCTCCACGCTTTTCTACTTCTTTTGCCCACTCTATTGCATCAAGGTTGGTAGGAGTTTTTCCACCATAAATGTAGACTTCGAACCAAAACTTTTTTGAATCAGATTTAAAGATGTGCCTATCGTCCTTTATCTCATAATTACGCTTTACATCCATCGCTATCACAACACATTGTTTACCAAATATTTCCATCAATTTTGTTATTATTTCAGGATTTTTCACAGCGCCCGTGTTAATAGCAACCTTGTCAGCACCACTAAGAAGAATATCTCTTGCATCCTGCAAGGTCTTGACACCTCCTCCTACAGTAAATGGTATGTCAATCACTTGAGCTACTTTTTGTACAAGACTTTTGATTGTCTCTCTTTGTTGCTCAGAAGCTGTTATGTCAAGAAAGACTAGCTCATCGGCACCTTCTTGACTATATTTTTCTGCAAGTAAGACAGGATCTCCTGCATCTTTTATCGATTTAAAGTGCATTCCTTTTACTACTCTCCCATTATCAACATCAAGACAAGGAATCACTCTCTTGGTTAAAGTCATGCTAGTGTCTTAACCTCCTCTACGGATATCTTTCCATCATATAATGCCTTACCTAGAATTACCCCAGCTGCACCACATTTTTTTACATTTACAATATCTTGCAGATTAGATATGCCTCCACTTGCGATAACATTTACATTTTTTATGTTACATGATTTTTGTAATGAGTCAAGATCTGGACCATGTAGAGTTCCATCTCTTTCTACTGTAGTTATGAGAAATTGAGAATAACCAAGCCTTACAAAATTTTCAATTCCTGGAATAAGTTCTATACCTGTACTTTCCTTCCATCCACTTATCACGATTTTTCCTCCCATCTGATCTGCAGATATCACAATCCTTTCTTTTCCAAATTTCTTTGAGACCTCTTCTAAGATCTCTTTATTTTTAAAAGCAATAGTTCCAAGTACTACCTTAGAAGAAAATTGTAATGCATTTTCTATTATTTCCTTTGTGCGTAGGCCTCCAGCAGCTTCAACTGGTATAGAAACCGATTCTGTGATTTTTTTAATTGTTTGTAGATTTGAACCGGTTCCAAGTGTGGCATCCAAATCTACCACATGAAGCATATCTGCACCTGCTTTTTCCCATTTTTTTGCTATTCCAATAGGGTCAGAACTGTATACAGTTTTGTTTTTTGGATCTCCCTTTACTAGGCGTACTACTTTGTTGTCCATAATATCAATGGCAGGAATTACTTTCACTTTTTGCACACTCGTAAAAAGTTCTTGATCATAATAGAGCCAACTTTGCTCGATTTTTCAGGGTGAAATTGTGTTCCAAATAATGTTTGGTTTTCAATTACAGCAGGTACGTTTATTCCATAATCAGAATCTGCTTTGATAATTTCTTCATTTTTTGGTTTTACTCTGTAGGAATGGACAAAATAAACCCATGAACCTTCCTTTACTCCATCTAACAAGACACTTGATTTTTTTATCTGAAGATTATTCCAGCCCATGTGAGGAATCTTGAATTTATTTGGGAGAAGTATTACTTCACCGTCTAAAACTCCCAGCCCTCCAAGTTTTCCTTCTTCACTTTTCTCAAAGAACATCTCCATACCTAAGCATATACCCAATACAGGGATCTGATTCTTTACCAAATCTTGGAATGCAACTTTCGAAGTATTAAGACTCTTTATTGCAGGATCAAAGTTTCCTACTCCAGGCAAAAGTAATCCAGAGTAATTGTTTATTTTGCTTAGGCTAGTTATGATATCTACTTCTGCATCATTTTTTTCTAGTGATGATTTGAGGCTGAATATATTTCCCGCTCCATAGTCAAATATTGCCACCTTGACCATTACATGGCACCCTTTGTACTTGGTATTCCTTTTTGCTTGTTGTCATAACCTGCAGCTGTTCTCCAAGCCACTGCAAATGCCTTTATCGCAGCCTCAATCTTATGATGATCATTGTCGCCATATTTTACAGATACGTGCATGCAGATGTTTAGATTCTGAGCCAGCGATCGGAAAAAGTGTTCCAGATCCTCTTTTGAAATTTCTTCTATCTGGTTTCTCTTAATAGACAAGTCAATTCGTTGATACTGTCTTTTGACAAGATCTAAAGATGCCTCTGCAAGAGATTCATCCATTGGTACTGAAGCATAACCAAATCTTACAATTCCAGCTCTGTTACCCAGAGATTGATCCATTGCATTACCAAGAGCTATTGCTGCGTCCTCAATGAGGTGGTGATCTATTCCATCCATTGACTTTGCATTTAGTTTAAGATCAAGCATAGCATGCTTGGATAGCGATACAATGAGGTGATCAAGAAATGGTAGACCTGTTTTAACAGAGATTTTCCCAGTTCCATCCAAATTTACCTCAACTAGTACCTCGGTTTCCTTGGTTTTCCTATTGATGTGTGCTTTTCTAGATTTCATTAAAATCCCCGAGTAGAGAAGGGGTTTATGCCTCAACCAGATTTAATGTCTTCGGAATTAGATCTATGGATTTGACTATAATATCAGCATGGTTGTTCTCAAATAGAGCTTTTTTTGCTTTAGGATCGTCGCTGGTACCATATACACCACAAAATATTGTCGATATGCCAGATTCATTGGCCTTGCGTGCCATCATATAGTCCTCCATAGAATCACCCACATATAGTGAGGCAGTTCCATTCATGCCTTTAATTGATGATATAAGAGATTGAGGGTTTGGCTTTGCCATTTCACGTGGTTCATCTTCTAGAAATTTTGAATTATCCAGATCAAATTCTTTGAATAAATCTTTGAGAGAGTGTTTTGCAGATAAATGGCCCCTGCCTGTTACAATAGCAAGTTTCTTTCCAAACCTCTCATGCAGTTTCTTAACAAGATCTTTATTCAAAAGCACGATGTCATTTTCAATCAATCCAAGACCATGAAAAAACTGTGGATTTCTCTTGTATAGTTGTTGATACAATTCAGAACCATAAAATATTTCATCAAATATTGAGGAGAGTGGATTTTGAAATTTTGTACTTGGGTACGATAATTTTTTTCTAATGTCAGAAACATCGACGCTGATAGTATTCATATATTTCTCAACAGAGTTTATTCCGCTATAATCCGCATTTTCAATTACTTTTAGAATGAATTCAGAGAAGGATTCATTTCTCTTCTTTGCTGCAACAACAGCAAGTATCAAGGCGTATGTCACATCAACTTCGTCATTAAAACCACCGCTGGCTTTTAGACCTTCTATCATTTTTGTTGTCACCAACCCTGATTCATTTACTTGTGTCATTTCTTTTATGATAAAATCCACAGTTTTTTTTATGGCCAAATCGTAAGAGTTTGACACATCTATTAGGACTCCATCACAGTCAAATACTACAGAGTCTAGATTTTTTATCTTCGCAATCTGTGTTGGATCTATTGTGATCCCTTCTTGTATTTCCTTCAGAGTCAATTCAGTAAATCCCGTATGGCAGTAAGGAATTTAGAGTTCATATCTTGTGAACCTACGGTAACCCGTAGACACCCCTCATGCGGGCCAACCTTTCCAAGATTCTTTATCGATATGCCTTGTTCAATTAGCGCTTTGTAAATTCGTTGGCTGGAACCTCCAGCAGCAAAGAGAACAAAATTTGCTTTTGAATCAAATACCTCAAATATCTTCATCTGTTGGAGGTTAGTAATAATTCGTGAACGCTCTTTCTTGACAAGATTTGCAACATCTGCAAAATATTTTGATTGTCGTAGAGCCATTATGCCAACTTCTATTGCCAAAGTATTCAAGGGATAAGGATACTGGATCACTCTTGTGAATGTGTCAATTATCCTCTCATTAGCCACGAAATATCCCACTCTGAGTCCGGCTAACCCAAATGATTTAGACAAGGTTCTAAGTACGATAAGATTATTGGTCTTTTTTGTCATTTCTACAATAGAATAATCAGAAAATTCTACATATGCTTCATCCATGATTACAAGACCCTTGAATTCACGAATCAATCTTTCAAGATCTCTTTTCTCAAATCGAAATCCAGTTGGATTATTGGGTGTATCAAGATAAAGAATACTAGCCTTCTTGGAATTCGACAAAAATTTTTCCAAATTAAGAGTCATATTCTTGTCAAATGGAATTTTTATTGTAGGAATAGAATACAGCTTACATCTTTCTTCAAAGAACCCAAAGGTTGGATCAGATGTCAGTATTTTAGTATCTTTAGAAGTAAAATTACTCAAAAAAAGATCAATTATCTGATCAGAACCATTTCCAACACCAATCATCTCTTTTGGTATTCCTATGTACTTGGAGATATCTTGGACTAGTCTTTCTGTTCCTCCCAATGGATATTCTCGAACATCCATGTTTTCTTTTGCTTCGTTTATCATTTTTTTGAGGAATTCATCAGACACAGCATAATTTTCATTGGAATCTAGTTTTATCACATTTGAGTGTTTTTCAGGTTTTTTGTAACCTGCAAGTTTAGAATATTTTTCTAATTCCTTTGCAAACCAATCGTTTCTCATGACAATCGTCCCTTTACTGCTTCATAGTGGTTTGGCAAACCCTCTGCTTCAGTTAGGGTCTCCATATATTTTGAAATTTTCTTCAATGCAGATTCTGAAGATTCCACTTGAGTGTGTATCTTCAGGTAGTCTAACACGCCTAGTGAACCTCTAGTTCTACCAAATCTGTTAGTTGGAAGTATATGGTTTGATCCTAGCAAGTAATCACTGGCTGATGACGGAGTATTTTTTCCTATTAGTGTCAATCCTGCAGATTTGATTTTCTTTGCTAACTGTTGTGGTTTTTTTGTGATTATTTCAAGATGTTCAGGTGCTAGCCTATTTGCAAAATCTATCATTTGTTGCTCCGTATTACATATAGCAATAAATCCATTTTTTTGTAGGCTTTCTTTTACAATCAGAGATCTCTTGATTATTTTGATTTTTTTCTGTAATGATTCTAATACCAAGTCTTTTAATTTTTGAGAATTCGTGATAAGACAACACATGGTGTCAGGACTGTGTTCTGCCTGGGAAATCAGATCAAGGGCAACAAATTCTGCATCTGCAGTGGTATCAGCAATTATAGCAAGTTCTGTAGGGCCTGCAACCATATCAATTGAGACCACCTCACTTAGTAACGATTTTGCAAGGGTAACAAATGCACCGCCCGGGCCCACTATCTTGTCTACCTGAGGTATTGACTCAGTGCCATATGCCAAGGCTGCAATGGCTTGAGCGCCACCTATTCTATAGAATTCATCTACACCACAAATGTCTCCAGCTACAAGTGTCAATGGATCTATCTCACCCTTTTCATTAGAAGGGGACACTGCTATTATTTTCTTGACACCTGCAACCTTTGCTGGAACAACAGACATGACAATAGTACTAGGATACCGTGCCTTTCCACCAGGAATGTAACAGCCTACAATATCAATTGGTGAAAATGTTTTTTTTATTACAACTCCGTCAATTGCTACAGAGACATCGCGTAGATTTTTTCGTACAGCATTCTCAGATTTTTCTAGTCTTGTTTTTGCAAGTTTAATTCCGGCAATCTGTTCTTTTTTGACCTTAGAGTATGCTAACTTGATCTCTTGTGGTGTAATCTTTAAAGAGCGAATTTGTATACCGCTGAACTTTGTTTCATATTCCTTGAGAGCCTTGTCTCTTCGCTTTTGTATGTCAGATATAATTGACAGTACTTTTCGTCTTACTGCGTTATTCGTTTTTGGTCTCACAGATTCTATAATAGAATCCATGTCTTTGACATCTATAATTCGCATCAACTTTCTTCATCACGTTTTATCTCCTCAAGTGCCAGTATCTGTTTGGGTTCATGTACTACTAGACCTTGAGCGATTTTTCGTAATTTCGGAATCATTTTGTGGAATTCAGACTTTGGAATTACTGTATTGATACCATACCATCCTTTTTCACTCAGAGGGCTTATCGTAGGGCGCTTGAGAGAAGGCAAGTCATGCAATAATTTGTCAAGGTGTTCTTCTTTTACATTTAGGAATAGGTGTAAGTGTTTCTTACCTTCTACTGCACCTCTCAACATAGTGACTATATCATAGATTTTTTCTCGTTTTGATTTGTCTTTGAGCGATGTTTTATTTGCAATTAGTACTGCAGTTGACTCCATCACAGTTTCAATTATTTTCAGTTGGTTTTGTGTCAGAGTAGTACCAGTCTCTGTTACATCAATTATAGCATCAACATCCTCCGGAGGTTTTGCTTCTGTTGCGCCAAAAGAGAGGAAGATCTGAATATTCTTATTAGAACCTTGACTTAACCATGGCGTTACAATGACTGGTTGCTTTGAACCATAAAGTTTCTTGTAGTTTTTACATTGCATTATAAATTTGGCTGTTGTATTCAGATACTCGGAAGAAATTCGTAGTATTTTTTTCTTCTTTGCATAGGACACTATCATGTCATCTAATGATTTGAAATTATAAGAATCAGGTATTGCAATTACAAGTTTTATCTTGCCATATTCTAAATCAAGGAGTATTTCCACATCAGAATTTGTTTCCTTGACCCAGTCTCTTCCCGTTATACCTACGTCATATAGACCTGCAAACACCAAATTGGGAATTTCTTGAGGACGCAACATCTTAACTGAGATTTTTGGATCATCCAATATCACACGATAAGTCCTGTCTCTTCTAACTACTCGCGTCCATGATCTCTCAAGTATCTTAAAAGTAGCTTCTTCTATACTTCCTTTTGGAACAGCAAATTTTACCAATGTAGTCCTAACAAACTTCTTTGGATATATATTTAGTCGCCTAGAGATTCTCTAGAATTTCCTTTGCCCTGGTTACTGATATGTTTCCTTCCCTAGTCATTTGGGCTATTACACTAGCCATCTTTTCTTGTGGAACCCCAGCACTTGCTGCTATGTTTTGTGCATGTAGTTTCATGTGTCCTTTCTGTATTCCTTCTGAGGCCAGTGCCCTTATGGCACTAAGGTTTTGTGCAAGGCCTGCAGCTCCTATAATACAAGATAGTTCACGGGCAGATTTTATGCCTAAAATTTTCATACATGTTTTTATCATGGGGTGGATGTTTATGATGCCACCAACTATTCCCACGGACATTGGTACTTCGATCTCCCCAACTAAATTTCCATCTTTGTTCTTTTTCCATGTAGTAAGCGACGTATACTTGCCATGTCTTGATGCATATGCATGTGCTGCAGCTTCTATTGCTCTTGTGTCCTGCCCAGTAGAATTTGCAACTGCAATTATTCCATTCATTATTCCTTTATTATGAGTAACAGCTCGATATGGATCATTTGCAGCAAACTCATAAGCCCAGATTATGTTATCAACAATATCTTCCCCACCCAAATCTTCTTTGTCAAAAATAGCTGTGCCTTTTACCAGCCTTTTTGTCGAATAATTAGATAATATCTTCAGAATCACTCTTCCTCCAGTTATTTTTTCAATCAGTGGTGCAATTGCTTCACACATGGTGTTAGTCACATTAGCACCCATTGCATCTCCTACATCAATTAAAATTTCAACAACAAGCATAGAACCTGACCCTGTCATGACTTCTTTACATGAAACTTTTTTTGCTCCCTTTCCCATTTTTGAGAGGGTTTTGCTTTTTGAATTTGCAAGAACAAGGATCTCTTCAGATTTTTCCATTATTTTGGAAATAACAGATTTTACATCAACATCGACAACTTGGACCTGACCAATACTGTATGAATCATCAGCTTCCATTGTGAAACCTCCGTGCTTTCTTGCAATCTTGGCTGCTTTTGATGCGGCTGCAATAACTGACGGCTCCTCGATTACCATTGGGATGAGATAGTCCTTCCCATTGATTTTGAAATTTGTAGCTATGCCAAGTGGATATGATACAGTTCCAATGGCATTTTCGACCATGTTGTTGGCTTGATCAAAATTGATACCTCCCTCACTCTTTAGAATTTGGATATCTTCTTTTGAAAGATTCGAGAATGATTCTAATGTTTTTAGTTTTTCATCCCTTGTTTTTTCATGAAATTTTGGAATTGATGAATCAGACAATTTACTTGATCACCCTCAATAGTTTATCGTCATTTTTGTCTGGAAATCCTTGCCCATCGGTGTTTCCTGTGAGTATGTACAGGTAATCATCAGGCCCCACCCCAACCTCGCGAATTCTTCCCAAGCCATCCAATATGATCTTTTGTGATGTGACATTACCGTTAGAAATAGGAAGTTGGTATAAGATATTGCCACGGAGAGTAGCAAGTATTAGGCTATTTTTGAAATCAAGTTTTCCGGATCCATAGTAGGCAATCCCCGCAGGCTCTATGCTGATATTATAACAGTTAAGAGCAGATTGGTATTCCTTTGAACCAGAACACTCTTGATTTGGCCAGCCATAGTTTTTGTCTTTTTCGATGATGTTTATTTCATCATTTTTCGTTGGTCCTTCCTCAGTCTCATAGAGATTTCCTTGATAATCCCATGCTAGACCTTGCGGGTTTCGATGACCAAATGAATATACTGGTGAATTTGGATCAGGGTTATCGTTTGGAATAGATCCGTCATCATTTAGTCGCAATATTTTTCCAGCAAGAGATGTTCGATCTTGAGCAGAATTCTCATCTGTAGCGTCACCTGTACCTATGTAGAGTTTGCCATCAGGACCAAATTTTATTACACCACCATCATCAAATTCAGCACCTGGAATCTTATCCAGTATCACTTTTGCATCTACAATCTTGTCATTGGATTCTGTAATTCTCTGTACTTTGTTCCACAGTTTGTCTCCTTCTTTGTATGTATAGTAAACATATAGGAAATGGTTTTTTACAAAATCTGGATGTGTCGTTACTCCAAGAAGACCTGCATCTGAAATATCAGCGACTCGAAAATCAGCAACAGACTCGTTAACAAGTATACCGCCATCTATAACTCTCAGTCTCCCAACTTTTTCAGTAAAAAAGATTTTTCCATCACCAAATGTTAATGCCCATGGTTTTTGCAAATTTGTTGCAATAACCTGTACTGAGTCAGTTCCTGCAGAACTTGTAGTTGGTTTTGGAATTACGATAGAACCTGATGGTGATGTGATAATTAAGATTGAAGCTGCAACTGCAGCGACTATTGCCAATATTCTAGTTTTTTTATCCACAGGACTGAGACTTTAGAAATCCTATTAATTATTTCTAAATTCTTTTAAAGAGTATATATCACCC
>JAGWGU010000070.1 GCA_028867275.1 Nitrososphaerota archaeon | reverse complement strand
AGTGTGTTCTGGCTCACAGTTTTAGCACCCTCAAACTAATTTTTATACCTTTGTCGTCTTTGATCCAGAATTTAGGATCAGAAGATTAAAATTTACAAGATAAACCAAAACCGGTACTTTGGGTAAGCGACCACTAGTAAGAAGACGAGGTAGAGGAGGAATGCAGTTCCGTGCAGCTTCTACTGGCAAGTTACTTCCAGCCAAATATCCTCGATTTCAATTGGCAGAACAACACGAGGCTAAAGTGGTAGATATAGTTCATGAAACCGGAAGAGATGCTCCTCTTGCTAAAGTTAGATTTGAAACGGGGTTGCTATCTTTTGTTCCGTCAGTTCTAGGTACTAAAATTGGTTCTAAATTTCAATTTGGTTTAAAGTCAGATATTTCTCCGGGTAATGTTATCAGTGTTCAAAACATTCCTGATGGTACTATAGTATGTAATGTTGAGAAGCATTTTGGGGATGGTGGAGCAATAGTAAAATCTGCCGGAACATATGCAACAGTCTTTTCACATAGCTCTGAAGGTGTAACAATAAAACTACCATCTGGAAAATTCACTACACTTAATCCACAGAACCGTGCAATGATCGGAGTTCTTGCTGGAGGGGGTGTTGGTGATAGGCCATTTATGAGAGCTGGACCTGCATGGAGAAGAAAGCGCTCAAAGGGACATAAGTATCCAATAGTCAGAGGTGTTGCTCAAGCTGTATATGTTCACCCTCATGGTGGTGGAAGACACCAGCATGTTGGAAGAAGCTCCACAGTCTCACGAAACGCTCCACCTGGACGTAAGGTTGGAAGCATTGCAGCTAGAAAGACTGGACGTTCCAGAATGAAAGAGCGAGAATAATTCTTCAAGACTAAATACCCGTTTTAAAAAACAAAGATCATGAATTCAAAGAGGGTTCATCTTTTGGTAGAAGGAAGGGTACAAGGTGTTTACTTTCGTCAGGGAATGATGGAAACTGCTGAAAAAAACAATGTCTTGGGCTGGGTCAGAAATCTTCTTGACAACAAAGTGGAAGCCATCTTGGAAGGAAATGATTCAAACGTAGAAGCAGTAGTGGAGTGGGCTCGTTTTGGTCCTGCTGGAGCAGTTGTACAAGAACTACAAGTTATTGAAGAAAAGTATGTTGGAGAATTCTCTGATTTTGAGATTCATTATTAATGGATGCTTGTATATGCATCCAAAAGAAGTTTTTTGATTTCATCGAGATTGTCGTTTAGTTTTATTTGTAATTCTTTTTCTGGTTCCTTTCTATCTTTCTTGATCTTTATTATGATAGAATCTCGTTGTGGTTCAATGTCTGCAAAACTTCGGAATTTGATTGATTTTGCAAATACAATTCTGTGCATGCGAATGTCTTCGACCACATTTTGTCCAAGTGTCAAGCAATAACTGCGAAGTTCATCAAATAGAGTCGCTACACTAGAGGTCATGCTTGATCTAAATTCATCATAAGTTCTCTTCTTTCCTGAGATTAATCCTTCCATGTTATTCTCAGTTTTAATTTAAGAATATTAAGGTAGTAGATCCGCTGGTTCCACTCTAAACAAGCGGTCTCATCTCAAGTCAAGCAAGATCCGCCACGTAGACGAAGCAGCGTGGATGCTCTACCTTAGGATTGCTCCCTCCCGGACCTCATCCCTTTCGGCAGTTAGAACTTGAGAGTCACCCCTTCGGATGACCTCAGTCCTGTATCCACCCACTTCGGCGTGATTTCATATCCGCAAGTCAAGCGAGTACCGTCTATCTAGAGATTTATCCAGCGGTTACTGGTCTCTGCATATAGCCGGTTTCAGAGATAGGGCACGGCTAGCGCCCCAACCCTACCTACTACCGAATTTATTGTAATTACAAGTTCTTTATCTGCATTAGGATTTAGTTCAATCGTAAATTGGTCAACGTACTACACACAGAGCATATGTCTCCCGTGCATTCATTTCCACACTTTGAACAAGTTTTCCATTCTGAATTGTTGGATTCTTTAAGGGTAGGGGAGATCTTCAAGATTGATTTGTACATGTTATTTTTGATTCCACTATGAGTTTTTTCTAAAGAATTTAGAAAATTACGAATTTCTGTTCGAATTCCCTCATTCATGTGAGGACATTCTTCTGACTGAAATGGAATTTCATTTGTGAAGGCATAAAATACAATCTCATTTTCATAAATCTCACAAAATGGTTTTATCTTTCGTAGCTTGTTCTCAGATGTATCAGGGTTCATCCAGCCAATTTTTTTTGTGTCTCCTGAAATAATATTGATGATAAAAGTCTGTAACATATCATCCAGATTGTGGCCTGTTGCTATTACATCAACTTGTAGATCAATGGCGCCAAAATCTATTGCTCTTCTTCTTAATATCCCACATATGGAACAAGATGACATTTTTTCACTGCTTCTAAGTTCTAGAGTTTGTTCTAAAGTTGTGCCAAAAAGAGAACTATACGGATATACTTTATGTTCCACATTAATTTTTTTACAAAACTCTTCTACAATCTTGAGAGCCTCATCTCTGTATCCTGGAATCCCCTCATCAACTGTAATAGCTTTTAGTGTAAAATGATGATCTAGAGAAATCTCTTTCAATACTTGCAATAATGAAAGGGAGTCCTTTCCGCCTGATACAGCAACCCCTACTACATCACCGGGTTTTATCATGTTATACTTGGACATTGTCTTTGTAGTTTTGTGTACCATTGATCTTGAAAAACAAATGGAACAAAGATTCTCTCCTGAATACTTTCTCGAGTACACAACTGTATTTTCGCAACGATCACATTTCATGATACAATTCACATTCTGATATTATTATAGAATTTCATACTTGCCACTTTTCTTTGCCTTGTAAATAATATCTGGCTTTGGAAATATTCCAACCTCTATTACGCCGGGGATTTCTATTATTTTTGCTGCAAGTTCTTTGGGATTCTGTATTTGGCCAAAATCACAATCAAGTATGATGTTTCCATTCTCAGTTACAAATGGATAGCCACGCTCTAACAATCTAATATGTGGCTTGCCTCCACACTCTCTTATTTGCATGTCAGCTATGTTTCTTGCAAATGGGTGTACCTCTACAGGTACACTTCGCTCAAGTTTCTTGACAAATTTTGATTCATCTGCAATTATCACAACTTTTTTTGCAACACTTATCAGGATTTTCTCTCGCAAAAGTGCGCCTCCTCCACCTTTTATCATATTTCCTTTTGCATCTATTTGATCTGCACCATCAAAGACCAGATCAATGTGATTGATCTGATCCGCTTCTATTATTGGGATTCCTCCTTTTTCTGCTTCCATCTTGATCTGCAACGATGTAGGTATTGCCTTGACAGAAAATTTGTTCTTTTTAATGTAAGGTGATAACAGCTTCACTATTGCAGTTGCAGCTCTTCCACTGCCAAGGCCTATGACGAAATTATTCTTGACCATCTTTAATGCCTGTGGCGATAATGCCTCAATGGCATCATCTACT
The DNA here is from genome assembly GCA_028867275.1 of Nitrososphaerota archaeon. GTDB lineage: Archaea > Thermoproteota > Nitrososphaeria > Nitrososphaerales > Nitrosopumilaceae > Nitrosotalea. The sequence goes on along the minus strand of JAGWGU010000070.1, from coordinate 1,440 downwards.
GTCAATTATTCTACCTCTACTTGTTCTAGTTTTGATAATGCCTTCATTATTTCGCTTTTTATCTTATCCAAATCCTTGTCATCGTCTTCTAATTTTTCTTCTTCTGGTATCTTGATTGCTGTAGGAAGTTGTATCTTTCTTTCTGGTTCTTGTTGTATTGGTTCTATCTTTGGTACTTCTGGCAAAATTTCTTCTGTTATGTTTTGCATGCTTGGTTGTGGAGTCGGTATTAGTTCTTCAACTATTTGTTCTATGACTATTGGTTCTGCTATTACTGGCTCTATGACCTTTTGAGGAATTTGTGGCTCAATTTGTGCTGGTCTGATAAGCTCAACAGGGAATTGTGGAATCTTGTTTGTAATCTCAGTTAACGTACTTAATTCTACCGTTCTATGTTTTTCATATGTTGGAACCTCAATTGGAGGTAACCACTCTGGTGTCCTATCTGATTTTACTATTTTCTCTTCTTGAATCTCGACTCTTTCTTTTTGGATCTCTATCTTTGGTTCTATTTTCTTGGCTTGAGAACTTTCTAGTATTGTCTCTACAGATTTCTCTGTTTGTTTAGGTTGTACTATTGTGTTTAATGTAATCTTTGAAGAAATCTCATGTAATCTCTGATCTAACTGTGAAAGCCTATTATCCATTAGAGAAATCAAACTATCTCCAACTGGGCCGAAATCTGGATACTTGCTTATAGTTTCGAGTTTCTCAATCTTGGTGATTACTGTTCCAAGTTGATGCTGATAACGAAGAAGTAGTTTATCTTTTTGAATTTTTGTAACATCTGACTCTTGTTGATGGAGTCTTGTAATGGTTTTTGATAGAATTTCTTTTTCCATTCTTAGCGAATGTAATTGATTTGTGATTGCAGAATTAATAGTTGGAGTTTGTTTTTTGCGTTTTATTTTTGGAACTTTATCTAATGCAACTGCGGTGCATGCGCCTGCGATAGAGCTAAAAACTAGCGCTATTTCTTCCATCTAGGTATACCATTTGATCCATGTGTATTTTCTTATCTTGGCCTCGGGAAAACCACAGCTAGCACATCTTTTGTGTCGTATGTGATAAGCATTCTTTCCACATCTTCTACATCTGATGTGTACGTGTTTTCTTGTGTAGCCTCCCATTGAGGTGGTACCTTTTGTCATAATTCACTCACTTTGGTGGAGGAGATATGATAACTACGTTGTCTCCTCTGACAACTATGGTTCCAAGGCTTTTTGTCTCTCCTTCAGAAGGGATCTCTTCTGAAGATTCAAGTAGCAGGTTCATGTGTTGGTCAAAACCATGAAGGTTACCTCTTATCACTTTGCCGCCTTTCAGCTTGATAAGCACAACCTTGTTTAGGCTTTCATCAAGTACTTTTACTGCCATATCTACTGACATTTATTTCACTTATTACCCACTCTATGGAGGGTATATATTAAAATTTCATTG
>JAGWGU010000021.1 GCA_028867275.1 Nitrososphaerota archaeon | reverse complement strand
GATGAATCCAAAAAATGGTTTGAACAAATAAGTAAAAAAGCAAAAGAGGGTGGTATAGAAGTGAAGACTGAATTCCTTGATGCTGCCCCTAGCATAGTAGGAGCTATAACAAACTATGCAGAAAATGAAAATGTCGATCTCATAATTGTTGGAACCAGGGGAAGAACTGGCTTTAAAAAAATCCTACTTGGTAGTGTTGCCTCAGGTATAGTTACCTATGCCACTTGTCCTGTAATGGTGATAAAATAGTTAGATCCTTTGTAATGCAGAACAATTATTTTTATGTATAGGGTATTTTCAAAAATTGTTTATTCTTACATGTTTTTGAGTTTATAATCTGGACATGATAGTACGGTATATTCATTGATGTTTTCTTACAAGGTGATTCTAAATTCAAAGAGACGAACTGCCATGCTTCTTAGTTCCGATATCCACGGAATCTTCTATGTTTGAGACAAATATCTTACCTTCTCCGGATAAACCAGTACTAGCGTTATCAGCTATTGCATCAATGACTTGATTTACTTTGTCATCTGGAACGACCACAAAAATATCTACATTTACATTATATGCTGATTCAAATCTCCCACTTCTTCCAGACGGAACCATTGGTCTTGGTCTTTTTCCTCTTCCACTGACTCTGGAATATGTAAACCCTCCAAGATCTAACTTTAATAATGCATCAAATACAACACCGAGCTTATCTTCAGGTATTATCGCTTCTATCTTTTTCATATTACAATTGATCTTTGATACAATTTGACAGACTAAAAGATGTTGTAAATTATTAATCTTGATAACTATCGCTTGCTATCAAAGGTGAAAATTGTGAAGTGGTTTTAATAAAATGATTTAGAAGGATAACTGTGACAGGAACTGATAATTTCTCAAAAATACTTGTTGCAGTAGACGGTTCAGAATATGCAAAAAAGGCCTTTGAAAAGTCTATTTATTTGGCACAAAAATGCAATTCAAAAATAGATCTAATTCATGTTGTGGATGATTCTACATATGGTGGAGATAGTGCTACTGCCTTTGAGCTAATTGGAGATCTCAAAGAAAAGGGGGCAGATCTATTAAAACAATATAAAAATCAAGCCATGAAAAATAATATTGTGATAAAAACATTATTGGAAATAGGAGATCCTGCTCAAGTGATTGTTGCTGTATCCAATAAAAATACTTATGATCTGATTATGATGGGAAACAGAGGAATGAGCACTTTTAAAGAATTACTACTAGGCAGTGTTTCCCTCAAAGTAATGGATCATGCTAGATGCCCAGTCATGATTGTAAAATAATGTTTAATTTTAGAGACAAGAACAAAAAAGCCAAGTTGTATGAGTATAATCAGTCTAGTTATTCTTCAAAGAGATGAAAATTGATGTGTAATATTTGTCATCAGTATTATGTTTGAAGTTCTAGAGATCCTTTTTATCAAATTATTTGCTTCTATTATGTAGGTGCAAATGTCCTCTTGAAAATAAGGAAGTCTCTTAAGATAATTATCATGCTTTCTATAATCTGGCTTGCCATTGCCATACCAATACCATTTCTATGGATATATCCATCTCTGTGGTATTCTGAGGAATACAAAACATGTGTGGTAATAGTTGCTCTACTATCAATTCCATTGACTATACGAGGAATAATCTGGATGAAAAAGCCCGATGTTGTAGATCATAAGATTTGAAATTTGTAATATGATTTTTAATACAATGAGGTCAGATGAATTGTTGAGTGCGAGAGATGACTTGTTTAGGTTCTTGTTTGTAATAAATGGTCTGCTAATTCCATGAGATCTGTCGATGTAGCAATCTTTACTGCAACGACGGCTTCTACAAAACTATCTTTAATTTTATTTTCCTAAAATTCTCAGCAGAAAATATGGAGAAATAGTTATCTCCTCTAGAACCAATCATAATCGATGAGATATGTTCGCTGGCTACAAGAAATAACAAAGAATGACATTCCTATTGCAGGTGGCAAGGGCGCAAACATGGGAGAAATGGTTCGTATGGGGATGCCAGTTCCATCGGGATTTATTGTAACTACAGCCGCATTTGAAAGATTGATCCAGATTCATAATGTTTCAGATAAAATCAAGATGATGTTAGATGTACTCAATGTTGAGGATACCGACATGCTAATGTCTACTTCCAAGAAAATAAAGGAATTAGTTATTTCACTGGACTTTCCTAATGAAATAAAAAGTGAAATCATAGATTCTTACAAGAAACTGTCTCACGTAGACAATAAATCCGCGACCAATCTATCTGAAAGTGATGCTGAATTTGTTGCAGTAAGAAGTTCTGCCACTGCAGAAGACTTGCCTGGAACATCATTTGCTGGACAACAGGCAAGCTTTCTGAATATAAAATACGAGGCAAATCTTATTGAGGCCGTACAGAAATGCTGGGCGTCTCTTTATGAACCACGTGCCATCTTCTACAGGACAAAGAATAATTTCAAAAATCCGAGCATAGCAGTTGTTGTGCAGAGGATGGTAAACTCTGACAAGTCTGGTGTGATGTTTACTGTAGATCCTATCTCCGGAGAAAATATGATGATAATAGAATCCATCTGGGGTTTGGGAGAATATCTTGTACTAGGTGAGATCTCACCTGATCATTATGTGGTAGATAAAACAGGAAAAATTTTACAGAAAAAAATAGGCCAAAAACCAATTGCACTGGTTCGAGATCATGTCACTGGCAAATCAATTCAGATAAAGATACCTGATGAAAAAATTGGTGCTCAAGTTCTAACCGATGAGGAGATTTTCAAACTAGTAAAGTATGGAAAACAACTCGAAGAGTATTATGGAAAACCACAAGATGTAGAATTTGCAATTGAGCAGTCTGACATAAAGATCGTCCAGACTCGACCAGTTACAACAAAGGCAAAGACAAGTGAAGGCAAAATGACAGGAGTCCAGATATTGCAGGGAATGGGTGCATCTCCTGGAATTGCAACCGGTAAAGTAAAGATTGTAAAAAATATCAATGAGATTGCAAAGATTGAGGAGGGAGATATATTGGTAACAACTATGACTTCGCCAGACCTTGTTCCAAAGATGAGCAAGTCTGCTGCAATTATAACAGATCTTGGTGGTGCCACCTCCCATGCCGCTATTGTATCACGTGAGATGGGATTACCAGCTATTGTTGGGACTGGAAATGGAACAAACATTTTGAAAGATGGACAAATCGTTACTGTGGATGCATATGCTGGAATAGTTTACGAGGGAGCTGTTTCTATCACTGTGGAAAAAGCAAGAGAACCACTAGTAGAAAAAACCCAAACCAAAGTCAAAGTGAATCTTGTTTTTGCAGACAAGATGGATGTTGCTTCAAGAACCGATGGTGTTGGATTGCTAAGAATAGAACACATGGTCACTAAATCTGGAATACATCCTGCAAAACTTGTTCGGGAAGGTAGATCTGAGGAATATATCCAGATTTTAACAGGTGGAATAAAACCAATAGCTACTAAATTTTATCCAAAACCCGTATGGGTTAGAACTTTGGACGCAAGAAGTGATGAGTTTAGAAATCTGGAAGGTGGCGATGCAGAACCTCATGAAGATAATCCAATGCTTGGCTGGCACGGGATCAGAAGGAGTTTGGATGAACCCAATATGTTGAAAGCAGAATTTGAAGCAATAAAGAGAATGCGTGCAGAGGGACTTACTAATATTCACGTGATGCTTCCATTTGTAATTACAGTCAATGAGTTTAGAAAGGCAAGAGAGATTGCTAATGAAATTGGAATGGGAAAAGATTTCAATTTGGGGATAATGGTTGAAACTCCGGCCTGTGTGTTTTCTATGGAAGAGTTTTGCAAGGAAGGAATTGGCTTTGCAAGTTTTGGAACAAATGACCTAACTATGCTTACTTTGGGAGTTGACAGGAATAATGCCAAGATTGCAAAGTTACACTCGGAATTTCACCCGTCTGTTCTGTATATGCTTCATCACGTTATTGACATCTGTAACAAGTATAACGTTGAAAGCTCAATATGTGGAGAAGCTGGAAGCAACCCTGAAATGGTAAAACTACTTGTTAAATGGGGAATAAGAAGTGTTTCATGTAACATGGACGCAATCTATAAAATTCGTGAAGCCGTTTCATCGGTAGAAAAAGAACCATATCAATAATGTTTTAAACCATATTTGATTTTCTAGTCTACTTGCATGTTTTAATTTTATTTAAAAAAATAGTGAGTTACTTTTCGATGTGTGGGGCTTTCTCTTTCTTTAGGCTTGGTTTCTTGGGCAGCTCTACTGTCAAAATTCCGTTGCTCATTTGTGCTGTTATATCAGATTCTGCAACCTTTTCTGGAACAGTCAAAATCCTTTTGTATTTTAAGACCGATCTTTCATTTTTGATATAATCTTTTGATTTTTCCTCGCTTGAATCTCTATGCTCTGCTGAAATCTCTACTTGTCTGCCAGTTACGTTAACCTTTACATCCTCGTCTTGTATTCCTGGCAGGTCTGCAGTGAGAACGTATTTGTCTCCTCTGTCAACTAGGTCACAGCTTATATCCTTTGGAAACTGTCGCATGTAATTTGGAGTTATCTCATACATACGTTCAAAATTCTCTGAAAATCTGTCCCATATGGAATCCATTTCCATAAGGCCTGTTTTAAACCACGGTAGTTCTGCCCATGGAGTGAAAAATGATTCAAGCCAAGGGTTTCGCATAGTTACAGGAGGACGCTTCTCGTGACTGATCTTTACCATGTTTCATATGTGACACAATTGCTTAAAAATGATCTCAAGATTTTCACTGTTAATATTTATGCTTCATGTCCTGAAGAAAACATCCATGAAATATTTTGATCTTACCGCAGTATGTTTTTTTGAAAATGACTTTATAGAATCTTTTATCAAAAATACCTCGAAGTATTTTGAATTATGTTTGTCATTTTACAACCATGACAGGAATGGTTGCATATGTAACTACTCCGAGTGCTACGCTTCCAAGTAAGAGCCTGCTAAAACCTGTTCTTCCCCTGGTTCCAACAACAATTAGATCGACCTTTTTATCTTGGGCATAATTGACAATTGCAGCCGGCACTGATTGAATCTCTTCTATGGCTTCGGTCTTTACTTGGATTCCATCTTCAGATGCTTTCTTGCGAATCTTGTCAAACCACTCTTCTGCGTCACTTTTGCTTTTTTTTATAAATTCTTTAAACGAAGACGCACCGTAAAATGTCCAAGCAGATGCTGGCGTATGAATGATGTTGATGATGATAAGTTCGCCATTATCTTTTTTTGCCAAAGAAATGCCATAGTCAGCCGCGTCCATGGAACTTTCAGAACCATCGATTGCGACTAGTATTCTTGATGTCTTGTCCATACTCATACAAAAAAGGATGCAAGTGCTTTATTAAATTGGTCCTAGAATTTCAAGACTGATAATATATAATTAAAAATCACGAACTTGAAACAAAATGTCAAGAACTACTCAGCACAATTTAATGGATTCATAGGTGTATACTTGTCACGGTTATTATTTTGGCAAATTGGTGTTTGAATAAATTATTCGTCATATCCAGGATCGGCTTTTTCTGTAATTTTTGTATTATGGCAGGAAGGCATTTCTCATTACTGACCTTTACCCTGTATCATACAATTACATAAAAATGATCTTGAGATCCTCAGTCCTAAAATCGTCTTGACATTTGGGTTGAAGTTACTCAATTACTGTGTCTATTGAATTTCTATTTTATGACAAATACTGGAATCTTAGACTTGTGAACAGTAGAGTTAGCAACACTTCCAAGAAACATCTCTCTAACTGCACTATGGCCTCTATGTCCTATCACAACCAGATCAAACTTGTTTCTGTTAGCAAAATTGGCCACATCTTCAGTAGGAATGCCATTGATTATTTTTTTGTTGAACACAATACCATTTTGAGCGGCATTTATTCTGGCTTGGTCCAAAAACTTCTTGGCATCTTTTGTCATTTTCAACTTAAATGCACTAGTCAGCCCAGGCATGGCAATCGGAGGATTGATGGGAATCACACACAAACCAGTAATTGAAGCATGACATTGCCTGGCAAGATATATTGCATATTCTAATCCCTTGAAAGAATTTTTTGAACCATCAAGCGATACAAGAATTTTGTTGATTTTGGTAAACGAGCTCACAGTAATCTTGTTTTCTCTTCCTAGATATAATGATTTATCACATTACAATCTATTGTAGCAATACGATGAATCTAAAGAAACGATCTAGGGTGATGCAGTGATATCTCTACTAAAATATGTAAGCATTGCGCAAATCTTGAAACCCGAAGATGATGAGATGATTGTCCTGTACATGGTCGGTCTAATGCAGTAATAGGTGCTACAGACAAGGGAGAAAGTGTTGGTCACACAATCACTTCAAATATTATCAAAGATTTCAAAGGATCAGTTTTTCCAGTAAATTCAACCAATGATTTTATCTTTGGCATAAAAGCATACAAAAGTGTAGTGGACATTCCGCAGGAAATTGACCTGGCTGTTATAGTAACAAGAAATACACCTGTTCAACAAAATCCTGATTTTGCTTTAGGGTTTGGATAATACCTCATTGCAAGGTAATTTGAAGCAACTAAGACCTTTGGGCAATCCATCTGCCAATCTCTGGCCATAATTTTTCATGTGCCATGTTACTTATACAAAGTCCCACATGTCCAGTTGGGAACTCAATTAGTTTTTTGTCTGTGCTGCCAATTGCATCGATTACCGATATGCTTGAGGATGGAGGCACTAAATCATCCTTGGTACCAACTATGTCAAGAAGCGGTATTGTGATATTCTTCAAGTTAATAATATCAGAACCTACTTTCATCTTGTTTTTTATCAAAAGGTTCTTTCTATACACTTGGTCAACTATCTCACGGTAAACTTCCCCTATTATCGGTCTGCTGTCGTATAGCCATGTCTCAATTGCAAAAAACTGTGTAATCTCATCAAGGCTTCTGGGTTCGCCGAAATACCGTGGATACTTTAGCATTGCTTCCACAGGATTACGAATAAGGAATGCAAGGTTGAGTAGCCAGCCCGGTATGTTGCCAAATACATCAGTTAGATCATCTGCATTGAGATGGGCAGTCCAATTTTCTATTACCGTCTTTTCTTTGTTGATATCAACGGGGGTCGCATGTAAAATTAGATTCTTGACATTTTCTTGATGTGTTGAAGTGTAAATGAGTGCAAAGAGTCCTCCCCAACAGTAGCCAAACAGTGATACTTTATCAGAACCGGTTATTTCCTTGATCTTTTCTACTGCATTTCCTACATATTCTTCTGCATAAGTCTCAAGTGTCAAGTCTTTGTCAAATGACTTGGGGGTTCCCCAATCCGTTGCATAAATATCAAAGCCTTGTCTTTGGAGATTTTTTATTACACTGACATTAGGTAATAGATCCAAAATATAGTGTCTGTTGATAAGTGAATATACTACAAGAATAGGTGTTTTGTGTTCGGGAGGAATGTCTGATTTGTAATGAAGCAGATCGAATCTACCTTTCACATCCATGATATCTGATGGCGCTCTGTTGATATTGTCACTTAAGCTGGTTGTGTCACACAAAGTCCTAGAGCAATGTATGACATCTGATGGTGTTCTGTTTACATTATCTCTCAGTGGCTCAAGTATTCTGTTTGCATAAGAGAAAAGATCATAAAAGTTGGCAGTAAATTGACCATATCCAAAAAGATTACATAGTTTTGCCCAAGAATCAATGTAATCCATCATGCTTGATGCCAATACATCATCATTTAGATCATCTCGCAGAGTCTTGTCAAAAGAGGATCTGATGGTCTTCTCAATGTTCTGAGCTGTTCCTTTCCGTGTACTTAGAAAAGTTTCAAACGCCTTTGAACTTGCATCTACAAATGCTGAATTGTATTTTATTGCAAAATCCCATCCTCTTACTACATACTCATAATACGGATTGGCCTCCAGCATTTTGTTGAATGCCGCAGACTGAAGTATAAGTGACAATGTCGCTAAAAGAGTCTTCTTGAGTTTTAAATCATACGATCAATCTCGTACATGGAAATCTGATTAAATCACTTGATATTATGCAAATCCAATCCATTGTGTTCTAATATCTTGTAGATTGGCAACTTGGCATAATCTATTATGAAGAACTCGATAAAAGAAAAGCCCCAAACAAAAAGAGCCATGGGCCATCCTATTGCAGGCAGTAGTATGCCTTGTGCGGTGATGATTGTTGCTATTGATTGAGTTGTTACTATGGCAAGGAATAATCGAGTTGCTGGCTTGACAGACCAAAAGTGGTTTCTGGTCCTTGCTGCAAAAAATAGAAGATGGCCAGAAACAGATAATTTCAAATAAATTAATGATTGGAGTGGCCCTGTTTGTAAACTAAACACATTCATTCCTACATATAAGAGAACAAAAGAAGACGCTACTCCTATCAGGCCAAGACCTGTAGCAATTCCGAGAATTTTTCTCATATTCCACCTCTCAGGATATGATGAGATCTTTACATTGTCATAGGCAATAGTCATGATTGGTACGTCATTTAATATGGCAAGCAAGACAATCATTAGAGGAGTAATTGGATAAAAACTGAAAGTGATAATGGATAACACTAAAAAGAAAAGGACTCTGATGGTTTCGCTGATTCGATATATTGCATAATTATTCATTCGCTGGAATATTTTTCGGCTTTCCTTGATTGCATCTATGATAACCGAAATTCCAGGCTGGGTAAGAACAATGTGTGCTGCAGATTTTGCAACATCGGTTGCACCAAAAACTGCAATTCCAACATCTGCCTTCTTTAAGGCAGGCGCATCATTTACTCCATCTCCAGTCATACCTACAATGTGTCCTTTTGCCTGCAATGCCCCCACTATCTTGTACTTGTGTTCTGGAAAGACCTGTGCAAAGCCATCTGCCTGTTCAACAACACTTTGAATCTCCTCGTCTGTCTTGTCAATTATTTGAGATGCATCTTGTATGTTTGTACCAAGATTTAGCTCCCTTGCTATCTCTTTTGCAATGTCTATGTGATCACCTGTTATCATCTTGATATCGATACCCATGGTCTTGGCAGTCTTGATGGTATCCTTGGAATCTTCTCTTGGCGGATCATGTAGTGAGACAATTCCTACAAACTCCCAGATTCCTTGCAAATTTGTCCTTGCTACTCCAAGGGAGCGGTATCCTTTGGATGCAAGTCTTCCTACACTCTCATCTACTCTTGCAGATATGCCATCTTTGTTTAGCACAAGGGCAAGTACTGACTGGGGTGCACCCTTTGACACCATGAATTCATTTCCCAAGGGATCTTTGATCTTGGATTCAACCCTTTTTATTACTGGATCAAACGGTTTGAAAGAAAGCTGTTTGTAAGACTTTGATTTTTCCAGGACATCTGAGGTTTTAGCTCTTGTAAGAATTGCATTGTCTATATGATCTGCATCCTCTATTTTTGATGCAAGAGTTGCAAACATCAAAAGATCAGAGTCTGTGAATTTATCAAACGTTACAAGCTCTGCAACACTTAGATCATTTTTTGTCAGTGTTCCAGTTTTATCCGCACATATAATGTCAACACCTGCCATCTCTTCTATGGCAGTAAGCTTACTTACTAGGGCCTGTTTTTTTGCAAGAACTGTTGCACCTACCGCCATAGTTACAGACAATACAGCAGGGAGTGCAGCTGGTATTGAGGCAATCATCAACACCAATGCAAATTGCAGAGTTTCAAGAAGGCTCTCGTGTCTGAACATTGACACTAGAAATACAAGTACAACTAATCCTACTGCAAGTGCGATAAGGTAATCTCCTATCTTTATCAGTGCCTTTTGGAAATGACTTTTGGTTCTTGCTTCCTCAACCAGTTTTGCAGTCTTTCCAAAAAATGTCCTCATTCCAGTGGAAACCACAAGTGCGTTCATTTCGCCTTTTTGTACAATAGATCCAGAATAGACCACATCTGCTACATGTTTTTCCACAGGTAATGACTCTCCGGTAAGGGCAGATTCATCTACAGACAGATATTCACCATCAAAGAGTTTGGCATCGGCTGGGATGATGTCACCCAGTCGAATCCTTATGACATCGCCTGGCACAATCTCTTGTGAAGAAAGTTCAATCCATTTGCCGTCGCGCAGTGCCCTTGATCTAATGGATAGCTTTTGTTTTAGTAGATTTATCGCATTGTCCGCCTTGTATTCCTGAAAGAATGCAACCGCCCCGTTTATCAAAAGCAAAGATACTATTATCCAAAAGTCCTCCCAGTGAGAAATAGTTGCAGAGATAACTGCAGCTATCTCTATCATGAATGGAATTGGGCCCCAGAAATAACCCAGAAGCTTCCTTAGTGGATTTATCTTTTTTTCTTCAATCTCGTTATAGCCATATTTTTCTAATCGACTCTTTGCCTCTTGTGAGCGTAACCCCTTATCGTCAGTTGACAGTGAAGAGAATAGATCTTCTACCGAAGTATTTTTTATCTCTTCAGCCGTAAGAGTTTTATCAATCAGTTCTATCATCTTGTAAATGTACGTTGTAGTAATAAAAAGATGTTTTAGGAGAAATTATCGAAGGTAACAAAGATTTTGATACTGCAAACCTTCCCCCAGATATTTGAGAATTGTATGTAAACAACCTAATAACTTGATAGTAACTAAAAAACAGATTTATTCGGATCATCTTTAAATTATTTTAGCCGTTTACGGAATGATTGTAACTCTTGTTTGCGTTTGGCATTGGGATGCGGATAATCCATTTGTAATCGTTTTAGTGTGTCAAGTACAATTTGAGAAATTATCAGGTGTGCATTATCTTTATCATCTGCAGGAATGATATACCAAGGTGCATTAGTAGTGCTTGTACTGTTAAGACAAGCCTCATAAGCTTTCATGTAGTGATTCCAAAATTTTCTCTCCTCTATATCGGCAAGACTAATTTTCCAGTTCTTTTGAGGATCATCAATGCGTTTGAGAAAGCGTTTTCTCTGTTCTTCCTTTGAAATATGGAGGAAGAATTTGATGATCCTGGTTCCGTTTTGATGAAGATGAGTTTCCAAGTTAACAATGGATTGATACCTCTCTTCCCAAATGGTTTTCTTGGCTGTGACATTTGTAGGTCCCTCGTTACGGAGAATCTCTGGATGGACCCGAACAATCAATACTTCCTCATAATATGATCGATTGAAGATTCCAATTCGTCCACGCTCAGGCAAACATATGATAGTTCGCCATAGAAAATCATGCTCAAGTTCTGCAGTACTAGGGTGTTTGAAACTGAATACTTGACAGCCTTGTGGATTGATACCGGACATCACATGCTTGATAGAGCTGTCTTTTCCAGCTGCATCCATTGATTGAAAAATTAACAATACAGAATAACGATTTGACGCATAGAGGAGATTTTGTAGCGAGCTTAACTCCTCAATGTGTTCTTGAAGTAGATGTTTGTATTGCTCCTTTGACTTGTAAACAGGCTTTACAATCGTCGGCCACTTGGCAAGTACAACTCTCTCCCCTTCTTTTACTAGGAAATCTTTAGAATTTATTTTCATTCCAAATCATTTGTTATTTGGAACTTCTTATCTTTACCGCTTGATGGTTATACAATATGGGTTGTTAAAATTAGAAATTGTCTATCACATACTAGAATGTTATTTAGATATTCTATTTTATGACAAACACGGGACACTTGGAATATCTTACCACGTCGGTTGCAACACTACCAAGTAAAAGTCTCTTGAAACCAGACTTTCCAATACCGCCTACTATTATGACATCCACATTCTCTTCTTCAGCACGTTTGATGATTGCTCCGGGAACTGAGTAAATCTCTTCTACTGTTTCAGTCTCTATTTCTACTCCTTGTTCTTTAGCTTCCTTACTGATTGTGTTAAACCATTCCTCGGATTCTCTTTTGTTTTTCTCGATAAATTGTTTGAATGTTGATTCTGTCGTATACATCAGTCCTGCAGCATGAATGTGAATAACATGGAGAATAATGAGTTTGGCATTGTATTTTTTTGCAAACTCGATACCATAATCTGCTGCTTTTAACGACATTTCGGAGCCATCTATTGCAACAAGTATCTTTGACAAAGCCCTATCTTTAGTCATAAACTTGTCCTCTTTATCGCATGAAGGTATTTTTGTCGCTCACTTGCTATATTCATGATATCTGTTTTACTTATGACTCCAAAAAGCTTGCCATCTTTGTCACATACAAAGATCTTTCCAACCCGCTTTTGAACCATTTGTATGAGGGCCTTTTCAACTTCCATGTCAGGTTGCATAATTGCAAGATATCCCGTTTGAATCATAATGTCTTGAACTCTGATATTCTCTCTTTTATTTTCTGGGATGTTTAGTATGTCCTTTAAAGTGATCATTCCTAAAAGATGATCTTGTTCATCCGTTACAGGGAGTTCGCTTTTCATACTGGTCATAAAAAAGTTCTTGAGAGCAAAATCAGCAGATACGTCTCGGTTAACAGATATTATTTTGGTGTTCATGATGTTTCCAACAAGCACTCCTCTTAATGCAGATGTTATCTCAAATTGTGACATGTATGACTGAGCACCATTATGCAAAAACCAACCTATCAACACTATCCACAATCCTCCTACAAAATCCCCCCTGATGAGGATCATGAATCCAAATCCCATGAATACGTATGATATCAATACGCCAATCGTAGTTGCAATCTTTGTTGCATCATGATAATCCTTTTTCCATCTTACTAGTCCTGCTCGTAAAACTCTACCACCATCAAGAGGAAATGCTGGAACTAGATTGAATGCACCTAGCATCACATTAGCAATTGCACTATAGAACAAGATTCCTTTGATTAGTCCAAGATGTGAAATAGCATTGCCTGAACTCATTTCATTTGAAACCAGCCAATAGAAGAGAGTAAAGATTGCACCTAATCCAAAGCTAGCAAGTGGACCTGCAATTGACATCTTGAACTCTTGATGAAAATCTGTGGGTTCCTTTGCAATGTCGGATACTCCGCCAAAAATAAATAATGTGATGCTTTTTACCGGTATATCGTATCTTCTTGCAACCATCGAATGTGCCAACTCATGTAATAATATTGAGAAAAACAAAAGTCCAGTTCCAACTGAACCCATAAACCAGTAATCCACCGATGTAAGGCCTTTGATATAATCTGGCATAAAATATGTGGATAAAGTCCAATCAATTAGGAAAAAAGTGATAATTAATGTGAAATGTAAACGAATACTGATTCCCTTAATGTGGCCTATTTGAAGAGACACAATATCACCATGACATCATCTTGATATCATTGTATCTGTCATCCTTTTAGTTTGTCAGTGTAATTATCACAAATGATAATTTCACAATGTAACTAAAAATAAGTTAATTAATAATTTGTTAGTGATGTAGATGAATGATTCTATCAACTATGTAAAAACTTCTAGGATGATCATCTTGGGGTCTTGGCTTGGCTGGGCACTTGATGGATATGATCTTGTTCTCATGTTGTTTGTCATATCATCTGTAAGTCAATTGTTTTTTCCAGCTGAAGATCAAAAACTTAGCTTGCTTGCCACTTTTGCAACTTATGCAATCACTCTGGTGGTAAGACCTCTTGGAGGTGCACTCTTTGGAATTATTGGAGATAAAGTTGGAAGAAAGCGAGCAATGATAATCACAATTGTGGGATTTTCTATCGCCACATTTTCAACAGGTCTTCTTCCAACCTGGCAAATAGTTGGTATTCTTGCTCCTGTGCTTTTGATTATTTTGAGGTTCTCACAGGGACTTTTTGCAGGTGGCGAATGGGGGAGTGGGGCAGTAATATCTATGGAATCTGTTCCAAAATCATCGCGGGGTATCATATCTGGTTTTATCCAGAGTGGCTTTCCTTTTGGATTTCTAATTGCGTCAGTGACTTATTGGATTGTATCCAGTTTATACCAAAATGCTGCATTTACAGAAACAGGATGGCGTATAATGTTTTTCACTGGAATAATCCCAAGTTTGTTGGCACTAGTATTGCGTCTTAAGATGAATGAATCAGAAGTTTGGATGGAAAAAGTAAAACAAAAATCTCTAGAAAAAACACCTCTAAGAAAAGTAGTTTCAGGGATACATCGAAGACCATTTTTTATGGCTTTGATCATTACAACTGGATTGATGTATGCATACTATGCATCGATTGGATTTATGCCAACACTGCTTTCTGACTATGTACATCTTGGTAGATCCGAAATTGCAGTAATAATGACTGCCGCTACGTTTTCATCTATTATTGGGTATATTTTTTCAGGATGGATTAGCCAAAAAATTGGGAGAATAAAAACAATCGGAATATTTTCAGCTCTAACAGTAATTCTTGCAATACCTTTGATGGTTAGTTTGTATCATGCATCAAGTATTTTTGAAAGAATATTCTACACTTCAATTCTTGTCATGATTGCGACTAGTGGGTTTGGACCAATGCCTGCCTTTCTATCCGAAAGATTCCCTACACAAATAAGAAATACTTCGGCCGGTTTTGTTTTTAATTCTGGATTGATAATTGGAGCATGGGCGCCTTTGGTATCAATAGAATTGTCTTCAAAGATAAATTGGCCACAACCATTTGTCTTTGGAATTAATCTCATGATTGGCTGCATAATGGTAATAATTGGTCTAAAATTCAACCCGGAAACTAGAGATGCAGATCTTCGTACTGTGATTTCATGAATCTGGTATTCATAACACAACTACTGTTTGTTTATGAAATTAGTTCCGCTATTCATAAATGAACAAGATCCCTCCAATGGATATTACAATATTAGTTTAGATCTACTAACGGCTCTGTTTTAGTTCAACACCCAATTAGTTTAATTAATTACGACTAATCCTAAAATGATTAGATAAAATCTATTCTAAAAGATAGTTTGAGAGGAGTTTTACTCATTTTTTATTTTACTATCATCACAGAACGCGTAGAGTATCTTACAATACCTAAGGCCACACTGCCAAGCAGGATCTTCTCAAAACCGGTTCTTCCAATACTTCCTACTACTATAAGATCCACATTTTTATGCTCGGCGTAGTTTACTATGGAGCCGACTATCGTAGGGAATGGTTCTATGGCTTCTGCGCCCTCTATTTCCACGTTGTTTTGCTTTGCCTTTTGTCTTATTTCATCAAACCATTTTTCTGCATCTTCTTTTGCCTGCTTTTTTGTATATTCTGGGTAGTTTCCCATTTCTGTAAGATACAGATCTGAATATGGTACATGTAGTGCATTTACTACAAGTAGTTTTGCACCAGCCTTCTTTGCGGTAAAGATGGCAGCATCGGCAGCCCTCATAGAATTAGTGGAACCATCTATTGCAACAAGTATACGGGACAAGTTACCGCTTGCACTCATCAATAATTCATCTAACTGTATTTTATTAAAGACCGTCCTACGAATTCCAAATCTGATAATCTGGTATCACTTTTTTATTTTCAAAATGCCATACGTCATCAATGAAAGTAGAAATACTTGCCAACATCTCTTGGGCCAAATCCAAGATGAAAAGACGCTAGTGGTAGAAAATTATTTGAATTGTCCAGTTTGTGTATATCTAAAAACATTCGTCTACATGACAAAGTTTGCAAGCCATCTGAGGTGGGTACATACAAAGACAGAATTGTATGGGTGTGCCTTTGATAACCTGATGACATCACAAGATATTACTGCTCCCTAGTTCTCGTTTTTTAAAATTAGGTTTTTACGTCCAAATCCTGTAAGACTTTTACAATTTTTGTGTTGTACAGTGCCACCCTGATGAATGACCAATTTTGCCGTCTGTATGTCATAAACGTAAACCGACGATCTCTTCAGATTTGTTATCTTTTAGCTCAAGCATGCGTAATACACCTGTTAGGGCATTAAACAAAAAGGTGTATACCGGGGGTGGGTTTCGAACCCACGACCTCCAGATTATGAGTATTACCCTTTTGTGTGGACTGGCACTCTAGGCCAGGCTGAGCTACCCCGGCATAAATAACGCCTAAATTCTTGATGCAATTAAATGTAGCTTGCTTAAACTTGTGCAATCTCTTTCCAGTTGGTATCTACTTTTGACACCCATTGGAATTTCTTTTGTAATGCGGATGTGTAGAGTTTCTCCCATTCTAGACCAACTGCATCAGACCATGCCTTGACTACTCTTGGGTCAATGTAATTTCGAAGCGAGGTTCCTAAGTTATAGTCTCGAGTTTTCTCTGTCAACTCCAATGTGAGTTTTAATTTTTCTTCACGTTGCTTTAGTTTTTCAATTTGTTTTTCAGTCTTGGGTTTTGTCTCTTTTAGTTTCTTTATTGCTTCACGTTTTTTCTGCAGAGTTTCATCAAAGTTCTTTGGTATGGTTCTCTTGTGATTGCACGTCACAGCAGCTTCAAGGTTTGCTAATTTTGCATGATATATCTTGATGTTTTCTGATTTTGATTTCAGATTGTCGACTTTTTTGAGATAATTTGTAACTACTTGGGTTGCAAGATATGTTCTGAATACTTTGGCAGTGAGACCCTTTACTATGCCGCCAAGGAACTCATTTACATGTCTTGATGTGATTCCATCAAATATGAGATCATCCTTTTTCTTTTTCTCTGTGAGTTTTTTGAGATTCTCATAAAACATCTTGTCCTGTTCAGTTACCTGAAGTGGTTTTTGCCATCTCACACTATCTTTTCCCAAAAAGTCAAACTCTATAACGCCTGGTTTTAGGCTGATGTGTTCCACTCTAAGTGTAGTAGCACCTACCGTATCTGCCTCATCTGGATCTTTTTCATCACCTACTCTCATTGCAGTTTTGTAAATCAAATAACAAACAGTCGCAATCCTCCTTACCTTCTCATCCTTGTCTGACATTTTCTTTATCACCAAGCCTAACACCTTGTCTATCTCTGAAGCCAATTTTGTTGCCTTGTCATACTTCATTTTGTCACGTTCTTGCTTGAGATCTGATGTATCAGAGAGCCACACGTATTTCCTCTTATCAGTCAGTATGTCTACCCAACTTGCAAGCCACATAAAGTCTGGCTCGTGTATTATCTTGCCCCATTTGCCGGGAGGTACTTTGGCTTCCTTTCCAAGATTTAATGTAACATCTTTTTCTGTAACTCTTGGTTTCCACTTACCTCTCAGTGGGTGGTCCCCTCTTCCAATGAACAGACCAGGCGGTTCTGCCATCCAGTTGGCCACGTCGACTTCCTTTCCATCAATTATTGCCTTGCCGTATATTGCCTTCATTTTTTCTTTGATCTCCTTTCTTGTAGCAGCGATCTTTTTCTTTTCCTCCTTGGTCATTGTTATCTTGGAATCTTTTTCCATGTCAACTAGCTTGAATGCTTCAGAAAAGTCAATATCTGAAAGTGAAATGTTTTTGAAATTTGCTGGAAGTGTTTTTACAAAATATGATAAAAAGTTCTTTTGAAAAACTTGGTCTTTGACATATGGAGTGTCCTTCTTTTTTGCCCATTGGTAGACCATTTCTTCGGCATCAATGCTTAGCGGAACTTTTTCTCCCCTGATCTTGATTGTAATTCCTTTCGATTCGTAGGGAGGAAGAAACGCAATGCCATTGTGTTGAAGGGTTTTCCATTTCATTTTATTATCACTAATCACTAAATTTTTGATTAAATCTGTTGACTTTGACAAAAATTGACTTTACGTCGTATATCAATCTAACCAAAAGAATCGTATAAAATTCATCAAATTTTATACTATGACATTTCTATATTGATAAAATAATTGTAAAAAAGATGTATTTTAGCTAAAAAGTTCTTTTTTTATGTAATTTTCAAACTCGATGTCAGTCTTGTCCCTTTTTGCCTCAAGGAACATTATTGCATCATTGCCAACGGGATAGCGCGGCAATGGGTTCTCAGATGAGACTGCCTTGACTATGGTCTTGGCAACCTCTTGTGGCGGGGTTCCCATCTCTGACATTATTAATAACCCATTCATCACTTTCTCAGTTATGTCCTTGTAAGCAGAGTTTGGCTTTGTTGTCTTTTTCAGTGTTGCAAACAAGTTTGTCTTGATTACGCCAGGTTCTATGATTATTGTTTTAATTCCAAATGGAACCAACTCATACCGCATTGATTCACTCAAGCCCTCCAATGCAAATTTGGAACTGATGTATCCTGGAGTTACTGGAAAACCAATTCTTCCTGCAACTGAGCTTACATTTACTATTGTTCCAGATTTCTGGCTACGCATTGTAGGAAGTACTGCTTGGATTGTTCGTACAACTCCAAAAAAGTTTGTTTCAAACTGATCCTTTAGGTCTGAAATTGTTAGATCCTCCAAACATCCTACAAGAAAATAGCCTGCATTGTTTACTAGAACGTCAATTCTCTTTTTCTCACTGGTAATGTCTTCAACTGCTTTCTTGATTGTGCTTTCCTTGTTGACATCAAGTTCCACTACTTTGATCTTGAGATTCTCTTTTTTTGCAATATCTAGAATCTTGTCACCTTTTTTGATATCGCGCATTGTTGCATAGGTGTGGTATCCTTCTCGCGCTAGTGCAAGTGCTGTCTCAAAACCTATTCCGCTTGAGCTTCCAGTTACTATTGCAACTTTATCCATGATAACTCTCTATTGATGATGTTAATAATTTGTTTCATTTTGTTCTAAAATTTTATTCTATTATACTAGGGGCTTGTCCCCTTCTACAGGTTCTGTAACCTCTGTTATTTCACCATCTGTTATTCTCTGGAGGACTTCTCTTGCTGAAAACTTGTGAAGATACTCGTTGTTGTTTCCACATCTATATGAAAAAGTACAGCGGGGGCAACCAGATTCGCTTTTGCAAGGACACTCTGTTACAATATCAAGGCTTCTCTCAAAGGCCTTTTCAAGCCTGTCATAGAGCGCTTTGCTTGCGCCATTTCCACCTATTGCAGAATCATAGACAAAGATCAAGCCTGATGTCCCAAGAGATATGCCTCCCAAATCTTGTGAGACGCCTCCTGTTATCATATTGCTTCCCTCTATGACAACATGTTCTGTAGCGTGATATCCGCTTGCTTCTACATATTCTTCATTTTCTGCCTTGCTTATTTCATCTAATGGTCTTGGCGCCTTGAATACGATTCCCTTTGTGACAAAATCATAGTCAAGTGGCTTTTCTAAAATTATTTTTTGTCCTTGTCCTACCTCTTGACCCAACTCCAAGTTGACATAACCATAAACTCGCTTCTGAATGTGTAACTTGCAAAATGCAACCTCAATTCCATTTGCGCGTCTTTTCTCAAAGATTGTCTCTATTGTTGGCCATTCTTCTGTTAGTGCCTTTGTGTAGTATGGATAGTTCTTTGGAAGATATTCTAATTTTGCAGTCATTTTTTCCGGATATCCGATCTCTTTTACTCTATATCTGATTCCTGCCAAAAAATAAACTGCCTGTGGGTAAAGCTCCTCTAAAGCAATTGGCAATACACGTTCTCCCACTTTTCTGCCGTTTAGAAATATGTCAATTGATCTTCCTATTCCTCTTATGCTGTAATCTTCTAAAATTGATTTTATCTGATCGTAGTTTGGGACATATCTATTTTCAATCAAGACCAAATTGCCTGCACCAACATGTCTTTCGATGACATCCTTGTGTTCTGGCAATTCGTGTTTTGCAATTGGCTTGTCACAAGCCATTGCAATAACTTGAAACTCTTCAACAAAGGGATTTTTTGGATCAATGTAAATCTGCTCAATATCTTCAAAATAATCTGCTGGGTGGTTCTTGTAGTACTGCGAGATTGGGTCATTGCCTAGTACTAGAAATGCATATCCTCCCTGGCCTTTTCTTGCAGCTCTTCCTATTCTCTGTGTGAGTCTATTTACTGGAATTGTAGATGATATTACTCCGTCTACATTGCCTACATCTATGCCAAGCTCAAGCGTAGGAGTTGCAGAAATTGCAAGTAGCTTGTCAGTCTTGAACAAGTTCTCAACTGATCTCCTATAGTTTGCCATTAGGCCTGCCCGGTGAACCTTGATATCAACTTTTTGTCTTCTTGCCTGGAGTGCCAAAAGTTCGGAATTAAGATGTGAGTTACTAAACACCAATGTCTTGTGTTGCTTTGCTGTCAACTTTTTTAGTATGTCAATCATTAATGCACGCTGGGTCATCAAAGAGGGAAATAGCATTGAAAATTCTGTCTTGCCTTTCTTGCCAGAACCTGAGACCTGAACCATCTTTACTCCAAATAACATCTGGCAAAATGATAATGCATTGTCCAAGGTTGCAGATGCCGCAACCATCTGTAACTTGGGCGCAATCCGCTTCAACCTTTTTATGATATAATGAACATTGGAGCCAAAAATTCCAGAATATACATGAGCTTCATCTACTGCAAGAAATCTAGTTGTATTAAGCAGAGATGCAAACCTAGTTCTGTGCCATAAATGATAGTGTAAGACATCAAAGTTAGTTATGATTACCTGTGGAGGATTTGCAAGAATCTCTGTACGCTCTACTTGTTTTGCATCGCCATCAAATACTGCACATCGAATATTCATCTTGTCTGCAATTTCTTTTATCTTTGGATACTGGTCTCGAGAAAGAGACTTGGTTGGATAAACAAAGATTGCCTGTATTGTGGAAACCGGATTTTTTAAATTGCCTATTCTTTCAATGATTGGTACAACAAATGATTCTGTTTTTCCAGATGCAGTGGGTGCAGTGATTACCACATTGTCACCAGAAACAATGTGATGAATAGATTCTTCTTGGAATTTGTAGAATCTCTTTATGCCTCTTGATTCCAAAGCCTCTACTATTCGTTGGTCAAGGCCTGAATCTGATACTGTAGAGCCCATTTCGGGATCTGGTTCTTCTATTATCTTAAAGTGAGAGACATAGTGTCTCTTTGAGAAAAGAACTGATCTTGTAATCTCTGCAATCTTTACACCTCCTATCATTTTGTTTATCTCCTCTTCTGTCTGCAGTATACCTTCTTTTTCTAGGGTTGATTCTTGCTGATTCCTAGTTGGTATTTCGTCATTGTCAAATTTTATCAAAAACTCTAGAAATGCTTCATCTACATTCTTCTTGGACTCTATAATGTCCTCAATTTTGCACTTGGGACAGCTAAAGTGTATTTTTTGATTAAATGTACGTTGCACCTCTATCTTGGATTTACACTTGGGACAATAATGCACTAGTTCATGGAATGATTCTGGATGATTTAATTTTTGGTTCTTGTGTAATGTTGATCACAAGTAAAACTTGGAGCAAAAAACATGCTCAAAAACCATGATGACATATAATATCGTATTATTTCTAGACTGATGTGGGTCTTGGAAGTTATTGGGGCGAAGTCCTCGATGTTTTAGAAAAAATAATCCCGGTATATGACAAAGTAAACTCTCTGATCTCACTTGGAAGAGATTCTGAATTTCGTCAAAGAGGAATTAGGGGGAGAGTACATCCTGGAGATAATGTCCTTGATGCAGGTTCTGGTTTTGGCAACATGTCAAAGACTGCATCCAAGATCTGTAATGATAATATCAACATCACATTGTATGACCCATTAAGACCAATGCTCAAAAACACTAGTAGATTATTTTCTACGACACCAGTACTAACATGCGGAGTCTTTGAGCATATTCCATTTCGTGATGAAAAGTTTGACGCAGTACTTACTGGTTATTCACTAAGAGACGCAATTAATCTCAGGATTGCAATATCTGAGATACATCGAGTGCTAAAAAAAGACGGAAGATTTGTCATCGTTGATCTAGGCAAGCCTGATAATCCTGTAATAAGAGCAGGAGTGTCATTTTACCTCAGGGCTATACTTCCCATATTGGCAGTAATTGGAGGTGGAAGACTTGGTCTAAAATTTGCCACTCTTTATAGCACGTACAAACTATGGCCTCAAAACAAAAAGCTAGAGTCACTTCTTCTTGAAAGGTTCTCAAGAGTAGAATTTGAAAAAGGCATGCTTGGGGGCGCAATCATGGTTGCAGCGTACAAGTAAGATGAACAAAGTAACTCTTGTCTATGTCATTGCACTAATTGTTGGATTTTCATATGGGATGCACAACCCCATAGTTCCACTATTTGCAAAAGATCTTGGTGCATCATACTCTGATCTTGGAGTGATTGGGTTTGCAAACTTTATTCCTTACATGTTCATCCCGCTTTTTGTTGGACTATTACTTGATAGATTCAACAAAGGTATTCTTCTTTCTCTTGGACTAGTTCTTGATTCTGTGTCAATTTACTTGCTGTCTATGGCAGACTCTATACCTCAGGTTATCTTATTTAGAACTCTGGTTGGTGTTGCACATTCATTTTTCTGGCCTCCATGTGAATCAATTATATCAAAATCTGTCAGCCCACAGAATCGTGTAAAAGCAATTTCTAGATTCATGGCTTTTTTTGTTGTTGGTATAATGATTGGACCTCTTGCTGGTTCATTTTTGTTTGAACATTTTGATGTTTCCTACAGGATGATATTTCAGATTGCTGCATTTGCAATTGCAACTTCTCTGGTCTCGTCATTGATGCTGTCAAAGGATAAGGATGTAACTCATAATGGAATCATGTCTATTGCATCTGCAAAACATTTGATAAAATTTCCTACAGTTATTGCAATTCTTTTATTTTGTAGTGTAAGCTTTGGTGTGTTCTTGGCGATACTTCCAGCATTTATGAGTGAGCGGTCAATCTCAGAGTCAAACATTGAACTGCTTTTTTTTGTATTTGGAATCTCTCGGCTTGTTTCATTATTGGCATCTAACTTTCTTATGAAAAAATTTCTCACAAGTATGCTGCTTGTTATAGTATCCATATCTGCTGGAATGCTAATTCTATTTTATTCTCACTCGATGTTGGAATTTAGTGTGGCAGTACTCGTACTTGGATTTGGATTTAGTGTGTATTTCCCACTTACATTTGAGATCATAATGAGAAAGACAAAAGAAAACGTTGGTGCATTGATTGGTGCATATGAGGCAACCTTTGGAATGGGCTGGGCCTTTGGACCTCTGGTTATTGGGGTAATTGCCAATTCTTTTGGAGGCTCAATTCCTTATCTTGTTTTGTCTGTAGCCGGGCTGTTTGTCTTGGGGTTTGTATTTCTCAAGAGAAAACAAATAATGTTGTCTAAATCTATGCCTGACTAAAATTCAAGGTATGATGATGGAAAGTCCTATGTATTCAATCAAATGATGGGGAAAAACCCACAGCTTTCTGGTCAGTACAGGAGAGATGTATTATCCTTGGATGATGCAAAATATCTTTACCTATCATGGTATGATATAGAGAAGGTAATTTCATATTCTTATATGATAATAGGACACACTATTGAACAAGAAAATCCTGATACTCATTGTAATGATTGCCGTATCCGTAATGGCTACAACAGCATATTTTCTGCCTGGCAATTACAAAACTACAGTCAATCAAACTGCTAATACAACGGAAGGCTTTAACCAGACAGCAATGCTGGAACGTGGTAATGTAGCAATGGGGTTCAATCAGACCAAAATTCATCATCACTTCATGTCTACTACAACAGGCGGTGAAATTATGATCATGTCAACTAACATGAGTGACGTGCAGACGATAAATGAAATAAAAAGCCATGTAAAAGATATCCAATACGAATTTTCTCAAGGGAATTTTACTAAACCCTTCTACATTCATGCTCAAATTGTTCCAGGTACTGATATCATGACTACAAAAAAGAATTTGATTAATTATTCAATAAAAGATATCGACGGTGGGTCTGTTCTAATTTTGACCACCAATGATACTGAACTTCTTAATGCAATACAACAATTTATGAACTTTCAATCAAGTCAACACATGAATCACTAATCTAAAAAGAGAACCAAAATCTGTGACATTAGCGGATCAAATGTATGTATCCTGCTCTGATACAATTTTACGATACAAACTTGTCATGATTACTGGGTACATCGAATATGTAGTAAAAAATCACGCCTTTACAAGAGCAAGATAAAATCAATCACGATGACTCTCAACTCCGACTGTTGTCCGGTTGTGACAATATTTGGGATCCTGAGTGGCTCAAAGGTATCTTGATCTGATTCTCAAGTTTGATATTTTTCGACGTTGTTATAACGAATTCATCATTACTAGAAGCATGCCTGGAATAGAAGAAAAAACCTCAAGTTTTAGCTATACTGTCAAGACTCTAAAGACGATAAACCAAGCAGTAGAGGATATTACGGCAAGTCTCAAGGAAGTAGGTTTTGGAGTTTTAGGCACTCTGAATTTTAAGGAGATTTTACAAAAGAAAGGATTGGACTATAAAGATGAATATCGACTTTTGGAAGTATGTAATCCATCTGCTGCAAAACAAGCCTTGGAATCAAACCCTGAGATAGGTCTATTGCTACCTTGTACCATTGCAATATATCAGAAAAATGATGAAAATTTTATCAGTTTGGCAAAACCAACTGCCCTTCTTTCAAATATTCCTGATAGCAGATTGGATAAATTTGGCCAAGAGATGGAACAAAAACTTGTGAGCGCAATACAGAAGGTGAAATGATGGATCCTCTTGTTTCTAAGAGTCTTGGAATATCTAATGAAGATCTGTATGACTTGCTTTCTAGTGTAAAATCATTACTTGTCTACGACATACGAACAAGAGAGCAGTTTGAGTCAGGTCACATTCAAGGTTCAATCCATGCAGTCTGTGATTTTGATGTCGCTCAAACAATCATGCCTGATATTCCACGAAGTACCAAAATAGTTCTAGTTGATGGTGATGGAGTCACATCCTCTGAATTGGCGGTTGCAATGCGTTCGTTAGGATTTGATAGTTATTTTCTAAAAAATGGTATAAAGAATTGGAATGGAAATCTAGTGAAGAAAGTCTCTGGTGAAATACACAGTCCAACTTTTTGCATAAGACGTGGTTGAATGATGGATGAAAAAGCATTCTTTGATTTTCTAAACACGAGACGTTCGATTAGGACCTTTAAGGATGGTGCCATTGATGAATCTAAACTAAGTAAAATACTGGAAGCGTGTAACTTGGCTCCATCGTCTGGTGGTTTGCAAACATTTGAAATTTATCAAATCAAGAACAAAGAAATGAAAGAAAGACTAGTTTCAGCTGCAAAAGACCAAACTTTTATTGCACAAGCTCCTCTGTTGCTTGTTTTCTGTGCAAATCCATCTCGCTCTGTTGAACGATTTGGAGAAAGATCACAACTGTTTTCGGTTCAGGATGCCACTATTGCAGCTGCATATGCCCAACTAACCATTCATGCACTGGGATTGTCTACAGTGTGGATAGGAGCATTTGATGAAAGAAAAGTATCTGAAATACTACAACTTCAGCAAAGTCAGAGACCTGTAGCTATACTTCCCATAGGATATGAAAATGAAAAACCAAAGGAAAAGACAACAAGGGGATCTGAAGATTTACTTCACACATTAGACTAATTTCCTATTGAAAACAAGTCCAGTAAAAAAGGACATTGAAACCATGTGATGATAAAACATGTCAGAAAATATGAAAATGATTCTAGATATGGTTTTGTTATTCAATGCGAAAACTAGTCAAATTGAGACCTAAAATAGCGTGAAACCTTTAATTTCAGAAACAGGTCAAATTACTCCATGTCTGATTTTGCACTCAATATCATAGGCAATGACTGGATTATGATTGTCTTGGCAGCATTGGTCTTACTGCTTGGAACCAAAAGATTGCCTGATGCAACAAAAAAGCTTGCTCGAGTCATGGCACAATATGATAAAACAAAAAACATGGTTCAAGATGAAATTAAGAAAGCCAAGGGTGAGTTTAACCTCGATATCTCAGGACCTGTCATGTCTGAACGACAAAAACTTGAGACACTTGCCAAGTCCTTGGGTGTCAGCACTGAAGGTAAGACAGATGATGATCTACGTAATCTGGTAAATTCTAAACTGGGGGGTTCTGCAAAACCCGATCAAGATGCTACAAAACAATAAGCAACGATCTCAACAAATTTAAATACAATATACCGTGAGACATATCGGTTAAGATTGACTAAAATCGATCCTTGGCAAAATGCTCTCAAGCAACTTGCAGATGCCGCAAAAATTTTGAAA
>JAGWGU010000020.1 GCA_028867275.1 Nitrososphaerota archaeon | reverse complement strand
GCAAGAAATGAAATGACAAACAATGCACCTGTTA
This sequence comes from Nitrososphaerota archaeon, assembly GCA_028867275.1. GTDB lineage: Archaea > Thermoproteota > Nitrososphaeria > Nitrososphaerales > Nitrosopumilaceae > Nitrosotalea. The sequence goes on along the minus strand of JAGWGU010000020.1, from coordinate 26,667 downwards.
TTCTGCTGTATGTGACAAACCCTTGCATTACTGGAACAAGTCCATTTACGTCTTGATAATTTTTCTTGAGTGATGTTGCTGATCTTATTACCATTGGTATTGTTGCCAAAGTTATCAAAGCCAATATTGGAAAGATTCCTGATATCACCCCTGCCAAGATTATTCCGTATATTATACCTGGAAATGACCAGACTGCCGTCACAGCTTTTTGTTTTCCAAGAACTATGACAAGTGTCTTTCTGCCATGCTTCTTGTCCGCATCATAGTCCGGAAATGAATTTACAAACAGTACAGTTGATGACAATACTCCTGATACAATTCCTGCAATGACTGGCTCTAATGTAATGTGCGAGCTCTGGACAAAATATGTTCCAAGTACTATCATGGACCCCTTTACTGCAACAAAGACCTCTCCAAGACCCGAGTCCACTATTCTTGTAGAATAAAAATAAATGGAAACAATTGCAAACCCAAGAATTACTGCAATGGTTATTCCTCTTTCAAATATGAAAAATGCTCCAACTGCAGAGCCAATTATTAGCATCAACATTCCTGCACGGTACACTTGCTGTGGCTTGAGAAGCCCTTCTGGCAACACACCTGTACCACCGCTAAACTTTGTTCTCTGCGTGTCAGTGTCTATCTGTCTCTTGTAATCCCAATAGTCATTGAGCAAGTCTACACTTGCATGCAGTGCTGCCACTCCGACAAATGTGAGTGCTGCAAATCCTATATCGATTGTCTTGTTCTGCCAGCTGTTTATCGCAAGACCAAGACAGACTGAAATTATTGATGCAAGTAAAAATCGTATCCTTACTGCGCGCAGCCATATCTTTAGCATTATATTGTCACAAAAGTAGGGGGATTATTTTGATATATGTCTCTAGTTTTATCGTAGTTTTTCCAGGTCTACACTTTCTATGGGTTTTCTACCGTTAAACCCCTCGTCTTTTCCATGCCAGAACTTTATCTCAGTCTCTCCCTGTTTCCAGCACAGCCAAATCTCTTCATTGAACATAAGGGATGGAAAATCTAACAGCCCTTGATCAATGCTTTTCACCGACACACCTGTTGCCTCCAAGTCTTCAATTGATTTGTAAAAACTAGTTATCGCAGAATTGAGCTCTTGCTTTTTTATGATATAATCCTTAAAGCTTGCCATGTATTTTGGATTTGTCTCAAAATCTGACTGGATTCTAACAACCTGATCTTTTGCATCTAGTATCGTGTTAAATTTTTTAATCACTGATGGAAGCATTTGGTTTGCCTGCTCTAGTGTAAAATGAGAAAACATTATTTTTTTTAACAATTGCTGCTAGTTAAAAGTATTAGTAGTATGATCATGACATGGACGATATTGCCTCTGCAATAATTCTTGATGCAAGATGGGATGTCCTGTCCTTGATATCATAGTTGGGGCACACCTCCATTATGTCAAATCCACATATGCCATTTTTTGCAATTGATTTTAAAAGCAAAGCAACCTCGGTATTTCTCAGTCCAAGAGGAACTGGGACCGAAACTCCTGGGGCAAATGCTGGATCTACTGCATCCATGTCAAGTGAGATGTAAACGTTCTTTCCTATCTTGTTTAATATGGTATCAATGGTTTTTTGTATTCCGTCTTGGATGATATCAAATGGAGTGATTACCTTGAGGCCATGCTTTTTGATGTTGTCAATCTCTTCTTTTTCAGGTGTTCTGATTCCTATCTGGATACTTGTCTTTACGTCAATGTATGGCAAGACGTCGTAGAACACAGACCCATAGTACCCGTGTACCGAGCTTACAAAATCTGGATGTGCATCAAAATATACAAGTGACAGCGGGCCATATTTTTTTGCAACTGACTTGACTAGCTCAGTTGTTATGGAATGGTCCCCCCCAATTGATATTGGGATTTTTGAACTTGAGATAATCTTTCCCATGGTGTACTCTATCTGACTGCGCTCTATGTTTCCATAATCGTAAACTTTACTTGTAATTCCGTCTAATGGGAGACCAAGGGATACTTTGTCTCCACGTTTGTACGTGTCCCTTATTGTTGATATCTCCCTTATCTTGTGTGGAGCCTCTGAGGTTCCCTTTCGAAGTGCATGAGACTTGGACTCGTCAGGAATTCCAACAATTACAATCTCGGATTCGTCAAAACTATCTGTGTTTGCCCAACAAATCTTCATCCTTTAGCTGGGATTTTATAATTATTAAAAATTCGCGTAGGTCTGTAGCATTAGATCAGATTTGCGACTCAGATATGCTCAGAAGATAACAAAGTTAGCTGAATTTTAATGACTGGAGCTGATAAAACGCTATTATACTGAACTTAAAGCCGTTCTAGTATGAAACAAGGATCTGGTGAAACTGTGCTTAGACTTCTCTTTCCACACTGGATGGAGATAATGGCAGGAATTCTCATAGGTACAAGTCTTATTCTTATATCTCACAAGTAACATTTTACAATAAAAATTTCTAGTTATACGTGATGTCTCCAGCCAAAAGACGCTGGATGTTGCTCCTGTTTGATAATAACAATGCACCTGTCTTGTCGATTCCAACTGCCTTGCCTTTTAGAGTTCCAGTTGTTGTAGTTGCAGTTACATTTTTTCCAATTGTGGACGATCTTCTTATCCACTCTTTCCTTATTGTTTCAATGGAGTTTGTCAAAATCCTGTTGTATGTCTGTTCTAGCTCAAACAAGAACTGTTGTATCAGCTCAACCGGACTACCCTTTTGATCTTTTTTCACCAAAGTTGTTATGGCATAATTTCTTTGTTTGATTGATTTTGATATTGTACTTGGGTTTATCTTGAAATTAATTCCTATTCCTATTATGAGATAGTCTATCTTGTTTGATTCAATTGATGCATCAATTAGAATGCCTGCTACTTTCTTTCCCTTTATGGTTATATCATTTGGCCACTTTAGCTCTGTTTTTATTTTTAATGTCTTTTCAATTGATACTGCCAAAGCAAGAGATGTGGCCATTGGAAATAGTGATGTGTACGAGGGTTCAAAGTTTGGCCTTAAAAGTATGGACATCCATATTCCACCCTTTGGCGAGATCCACTTGCGATTCAGTCTACCTCTTCCTTGAGTCTGCCTCTCTGCTATGACAATAGAGCCATTCTCATGTGGTTTTTGAGCAAGCTCTAGTGCAAAATTCTGAGTCGAGTCAATTTTATCAAAATAATATATTTTTCTGCCAATTATATCTGTCTGAAGCCCGTCTGAAATCTCCCAGGGAAAAAGAAGATTGGTGTTCTGACGCAACCTATAGCCAATTTTTGGTCTTGACTCTATCTTGTATCCAAGTGACTTGAGTTTTTTGATGTTTTTCCAGACTGCAGCCCTGCTTAGTGCAAGTGACTTGCTGAGTTTTTCTCCAGACAAAAATTCTGACTGGTGTGACTTTAGCAACGTTACTATCTTGTCAAGTGTTGTTTCATCAAATGAAGTGTACATACAAGAACAACTGTTATACTAAATTAAAAAACATCATTCATTCAATAGTTTTTTGATATTCTCTTCTAGAAAATCATTTGTCCCAAATGCCACATCTCTGAGTATTCCTTTTTTATCAATCAAGATAGTTGATGGCGTGCCGCGCAGTGCAAACTCGTCAAATGTCTGAGCAGAATATTCCTTGCTCTTAAGATACTGTTTGACTCGATCAATTATTTCTGATTTCTGACTTTCGCTGTATGACTCGTATCCTGGAACATTTGCTTGTATGATTTCATCAATTCTAGCCTGGCTTATTGGTCCATCTTCTTTTTTGAGAAAGTCCATCGCAACTGGAAATGGAATCTTGTATGGAAGCCTGTCACCATCTACGAGCTGACCGTACTGACCTAATGCCTTTAGAGTCTCGCCTATTACCTTGCCTTCTGTAAGCAATAGCCTGAGATTCTCAACTGTGTTTTTATCAAAATCTTCAAACGCTGTTGCCACTCCAAGGACTGTGACACCGTCTTTTCTGTATTTTTGGTAAATGTCGATTGCCTGTGGAATTCCGTAAAGAAAGCAACCAGGACAATTGACCTGAAATACTTCGATTAGGACAACATTGTCTTTTTCTTTGTCTATATTAGTTGGTAATCCTTGAATCCATTCTGATACTTTGAGATTTGGAGCTTTTGCGCCTATTTGCACTGTCATGTGAAACACATCTTGCGAATTATTGATATCTGTTTCCTTGTGGTGCCAAGACTAGAATCATTTTGGGCTAACTTTGATTCATAAATCTTTTATATGCCTTCAGCGAAGCGACATCGATGTCTAGCAAAACAACATTACTCTTGCTTACCGCATCTGTTCTACTGACATCTTTACTGGTAGTCAACTTGCCTCAAGTCAACGCACTGATTCAAAGAGACTTTTCAGTGTTAGATGACAGTCATACAACTGCAAGTTATGGATACAGCAAAGTATGTGGCAACCACATATGCGCACCAGGTGAACATATGCAGTGGCTAAATGCAGTATGGGGTTCACAAAAAGCAGGTTATGGCAAAGTTGCAAATGCACCACATGGTGAAGATGTTATGCACAAAATGGCAGGATCTACTGCACCACCAATGTCATCTCATGGAACACTGAAAATGTCCAGTAACATGACAATGACTGGAAATATGACCAAATAATTACAGCAGATCTAACCACTAACCATTTTTATCTGATGAATAAATTTATCATAATTCTTTTATATGCCACCTCGTTCAGAACAATTGATGGCTAACAAAATAGCATTGCTCTTGTTTACAACATCTGTGCTTTTGACATCATTTGCTGCAATGTCTGTTCCACAAGCTAGTGCTTTGACAAAAAGTACATGGAATGACAACATATCCACAGCAAGCTATGGTAATACTGTAGTCTGTGGTGATCACAAGTGTGCACCAGGCGAACACACCAAGTGGGTTAATGCAGTATGGCAATCACAAAAAGTAAGCTATGGCAAAATTGCAAATGCACCACATGGTGAAGATGTTATGCAAGAATTGGCAGCAAACGCAACAACTACAATGCCAACGCGCACAAAGTAATTGAAACTAATATCCAACTAACGGAAACCAAAACCGTTTTTTAATTTCTATTCTTCTAGAATCTATTTAGAAATTAACGTCAAAGCCACCCATGTCTCCTGGGCCGCCATCTCCAAATCCACTACCTCCGCTAAAGTCCTGACCCGAACTTGTATCATGTCCTGCGTCGTGTCCTCCCATGTCCTGTCCGCTGTCCATGTACTGGTCTGGCATGAAACTTGTCATTGCCATGCCCATGAATCCCATCATGGTTGAAAACATCATCATGTCCATTATTCCCATGAACATCATGGATGGTAAAATAGACTTGTGCTCTTCCATTTGTTGTTGGAGTTTTTGTTTGTCTCCGCTCTTCCATGTAGACACCATCTGATCCCAGTTTTTCTGTAGCTCAAATCTTCTTTCATCTAGTTCTTTAGTGCCCTTGTCTGTGAGAATAATTTCTTTCTTGGTACCTAACCACCCTTTCTTCTCAACTTGTGCAATAAGGCCTTTTTCTTCAAGTCGTTCAAGGAGAGTGTTAATCTCTTGCCCGTCAATTTTTGTCTTTTTTAAAATCTTATCAAACTTTTTTGCACCTTGGCTTATTGCACTTAATATGATTACATCATTTGGTTCTTGTTCCACAATACAACAAACGCAATTGCCCTATAAATCGGTTATTCCGCAAGATATTAAGCCGCATGGTACCATCTGGACAACATGGAAAGGGATTCTTGTACCGATGAGGAAATACGAAAAATTTATTCTCTAAAAAATATTGCAGTGGTTGGCATGTCCAAAAATCCTGACAAGGCAGCGCATTATGTTCCAAAATATCTAATTGAGCATGGGTTTAACGTGATTCCTGTCAACCCTACTGCAACAGAAATTTTGGGAAGAAAATGTTATCCTACGTTACTTGATGTTCCTGATACTGTCGATATAGTTGATATCTTTAGACCATCTGATCAACTCATACCTGTCATAGAAGAATCTGTAAAGATAAAACCCAAAGTTATATGGCTACAGGAAGGAATACACAATGTACAAGCCGAAGATGTTGCACGAAAAGCCGGAATCCCTTTGGTGATATTTAACCGATGCATGTTTGCCGAACATCAGAGGCTCTTCTAAGACATGTCCGATAATTTTGAAGAATTTCATAAATCACTTTTGGATTTAGTCCAGTCTTTTGAAAAGAAAAGTGTACTGGTCAAGATGCATTCTGATCCAGACTCTAACATCATTCGAATTTATGGGGAACGCTCAGGTGGTCTAGCTCTTGCAAAGACAGGTCTTGAAGAAATTGAGGAGCTTGCCCTTACAACTGCAGAGCACCACCCTTACTGGGGACTGTTGTACAATGGCTCACAAATCCTAAAAATTGTGCTTGAAAAATGGGACGACACTCTGACAGACGATGAGATACAACAAATAAAATGGTATGCAGAAGAGATAAAAAATTCATCTGGCAATGTTTCCACTCACCGTCATGATGAATAATCTACGGCAAAGATAAATAGCAAGCATCCATCAGATGAGGTCATGCCAATAAAGATTGGCCTTTTAGGTAAGACTAATACTGGTAAAACCACATTTTTCAATGCTGCAACACTGGCAGGTGGAGAGGTCTCAACTTATCCATTTACAACAAAAAAACCAGAAAAGGCACTTGGAAATGCAATCACGCCTTGTGTCCATACTGAATTTAACGTCAAGGATAATCCTCAAAATTCAAAGTGCGTAGATGGATGGAGATTTATTCCAATTGAGCTCATTGATCTTCCAGGCCTGATAAAAGATGCATGGGCAGGCAAGGGACTTGGGAACCAGTTTCTTTCAGTGGCAACCCAGTCTGACGCTATACTGCATGTTGTGGATGTTTCTGGAAGTATTGATGCTGCAGGACGAATTGCCGAGGTTGGAAGCGGTGATCCAATAGCAGATGTCTCTGACATTGAAGAAGAACTCATCATGTGGTATCTCAAATTACTTGAAGGCAATAGGGACAAGATATCAAAACTAATCCAGTCTGATACTGAGCCCGTTGTTGCAATAACTGATGTGTTTCGAGGAATTGGTGTAAAGGAAGTACATGTCAAGGAGGCATTAAAGACAACAGGGCTTGAAGACAAGCATTTTGAAAACTTTGACATGCATGACAGCAAAAAATTTGCAGCATATCTGAGAAAGATATCAAAACCCACACTCATAGTTGCAAACAAGGTAGACGTTCCAGGTGCTGAAAAAAACTTTGACAGGCTGCGAGAAAAATACATTGATACCATAATAATTCCTGCAAGCACAGACAGTGAACTCTCGCTGAGAAAAGCAGAACAAAAAGGTCTCATTAAATATGTTCCAGGCTCAGAGCAGTTTGAGATCTTGCACAAGGAACAGCTAAACAAAAAACAGATAGAGGCACTTGATTTTATTACACAAGGCATATTGGGTGAATACATGAGAACTGGTGTCCAGTTTGCAATCAATGTTACAGTATTCAAGCTGCTAAAGATGAATTCAATATATCCTGTGGCAAATCCTGAAAACCTCTCTGACAAAAAGGGTAGAATATTGCCTGACTTGATTCTACTAAAAGATGGTGCAACAGTGGAAGACCTGGCAAAAGAGATACACACAGATCTAACAAAGGGTCTGCTCTATGCAAAAGATGTCAGATATGGGGTAAGATTACCTGTGAACTATCAGTTACGAGATAGGGACGTTGTGTCACTTGTCAGTGCAAAAACCAAAAAATCCTAGTCTTCTATTCCAATTTTTTCCTGCTTCATCCAGAGTGTCTTGTTTTTGTGATCAATTAGAACAATATTCATATCTGAAATTTGTTTTCTGATTGCATCTGCCTCTAGGAATTTTTTCTGACTACGAAATATGTCTCGCTGCTTGATTAGGTTTGATATCATGTTTTTTTCATTGTCTGTTACCTGGATGACCTGCAGTCCAAGAATTGATGACATCTCTTGGAATGTTGGCAAAACTGCATCCGATATTGTTTTTGTAAGTTTTTCTGACGATGCAAGTTGGTTGATGTTTTTAACAAGTTTGAAAAAAACACCAAGTGCAAGTGGCGTGTTAAAGTCAGAATCTAGTGCGCTGTCAAACTCTGCCTTTGACTCTTGGATGATGTTTCTTATCTGATCTAATCCGTCTATTGCCTGGGAATTGTCTGCTAAAATCATCTCAAAGTAACAGTTTTCCACCTGGCGCCATTTTGTTATAGTTTCCTTTAGGATATCTTCAGAATAGTCAATTGGTTTTGTGTAATGGCCTGAGAGGCAAAACAGCCTGATGATGTTTGGGCCCCACCTCTTGAGTACATGATCAATTGACTTGGTGTTTCCTAGAGACTTGGACATTTTTTCGCCGTTTATTGTAACCATTCCCACATGCATCCAAATCTTGGCAAAGTTGATTCCAGAAAAAGACTCTGACTGGGCTATCTCGTTTTCATGGTGGGGAAATATCAAATCTCGTCCTCCACCGTGAATCTCAAAGTTGCTTCCAAGATATTTCAGACTCATTGCAGAGCACTCAATGTGCCATCCTGGCCTTCCATTGCCCCATGGGCTCTCCCATGTGGGAGAATCATCAGAGAATTTCCACAGGGCAAAGTCTAGCGGATCTTTTTTTGTTTCATCTACCTCTACTCGAGCACCTGAAACCAACTCATCTATTTTTTTCTTGGAAAGTTTCCCATAATCTTTGAATTTTGACACTGAAAAATATACTCCATTTTTAGATGTGTATGCAAATCCCTTTTCAATCAGACCCTTTATCAAGTCGATCATGTCTGTAATGTGCTCTGTTGCCTTGGGGTACAAGTCTGCCCTCTTTACATTTAGCTTGTCAAAGTCATCAAAATAATTTTTTATGTATCTTGTAGTAATGGTTTCAGCAGAAGTGTTTTCTTTTTTTGCCCTGTTGATTATCTTGTCGTCAACATCAGTAAAATTCTGGACCAGATTTACCTTGACTCCTTTTGATTCTAGATATCTTCGAAGTGTGTCAAATACTATTATTGTTCGTGCATGACCTATGTGGCTTTCATCATATACTGTGACACCGCATAGATAGATTCTCACAGAACTCGATGTGTCTATATTTTTCTCTGCTACCGATAATGTGTCAAAAATTCTCATTTTCATCTTGGTAATGTGCATGGCGTTGCCATGGTTCTTTTATGTTCGCTTTTTTTGTACATTCTATAAATCCTGTCAACCTCTGAAATTGGTATCTCTGTTATCTTTGCTGTTTCATCAACTGCAAGGCCCTTGTCAACTGTACAATGTAATATGGAATCGATCTCATCATAGTTTAGGCCAAGCTCTGTCTCAGCAATATGACCCTCCCACAAGTGTGGTCCGCTTGGCTTGGAGATGATATTTTGTGCTACACCTAGGTTTTTTGCAAGTTCACGTATCTGGGTTTTGTACAATGATACTATGGGAAGCAAGTCTGCCGCACCGTCACCAAATTTTGTAAAGTATCCAATCAGAAACTCACTCTTGTCCGAAGAGCCAAGCACAAGAGAATTTCTTGCATTTGCATAATAATATAACATGTTTGCACGTATCCTTGCTCCTAGATTTGCAAATGCCAGCGGATTTGGTTCAAGATACTTTGAATATTCTCTGTGAATAAACCCAATGTCGATTAGTTTGTATTCTATTGAATACTTGTCAACTATTTTTATTGCGTCTTCTGTCTCACTGCTTGGGGTAATCTTTGAGTTTGGCATTATTAGCGCAAGAGATTTTTCCTTGACAAATTTGGCACAAAGCGATGCAATTACTGCAGAATCTATTCCTCCGCTTAGGCCAAAGACAAGTCCGCCTACTCTTCTTTTTTCAACTTCATCTTTTAAAAAATTTCCAATGCTGTTCTGTATTGAATCATAGTCTTTTCTGACCAGTTCTTCTATTATTTCAGGATTCAATGTTTTTTAAAATGGCCTTAAGAAATTAAACTTATCAAACGTCTAGATAAATTCCATCTTTTTTTACTTCTACGCTATATGTCTGAAGCTTTACGCCCTTGATGTAATCTAGCAGTTCTCCTGTCTTGATGTTATAGTGCCAAAAGTGAAGCGGGCATTCTACTATGTCTCCATCAAGTTTGCCTGGTGCAAGTGATCCGTCCTGGTGGACACATACTGAATCTAGTGCATGAAAACCATCCTGGTTGAATACTGCAATCCTCTTGCCGTCGACTACAAACTCTCTTCCTTTTCCTGGGGCCACTGCATCTTTTTCTGCTACCTTCTTCCATGCCATGTTTTGTAAAACTAAATCTATCCAATATTTAGATTGTTATTTCTGATACTATTTTATATCCCATAAAATTGTGATTTAGCATGAGCCAAGTAAAAGATCCAAGCCTTTCAGAAAAGGGAAAGATGTCATATGAATGGGCCCGCGATCACATGCAAATTCTTACTAACACTGTATCCAGATTAAAAAAATCTCAACCTCTCAAGGGCCTCCGCATAGGAATATGCCTGCACATCACAAAAGAGACATCTGTCTTGATAATGGGCGCAAAAGAACTTGGCGCTGATGTAAGCGCATGTGCTGCAAATCCTCTTTCAACACAAGATGACATTGCGGCATTCTTGGCTGAAAATGGGATCCATATCTATGCTTGGACAGGTCAGACTGCAGAAGAGTATGACTGGTGTATTGAGCAGATGCTCAGCCACAAGCCTCAGATTCTGACAGATGATGGCTCTGATAGCCATAGCAAGATACATGGAAACAAGAAATTTGCTTCAATGAAAGTCTTGGGAGGGACTGAAGAAACAACAACAGGTGTCATACGACTAAAGGCACTTGCAAAAGAAAAGAAATTGAAGTATCCAGTAATTTCAGTAAATGATGCATACACAAAACACATGTTTGACAATAGATATGGAACAGGCCAGAGTACCATTGATGGTTATCTGCGTTCAATGAATCTGTTATTTGCAGGAAAACGTGTTGTTGTTGCAGGATATGGCTGGGTAGGAAGAGGTGTTGCATCAAGATGCCGTGGAATGGGTGCCAAAGTTTGTGTTACCGAAGTTGATCCTGTACGAGCATTAGAGGCTCACATGGATGGTTTTGAAGTTGCTCCAATGTCAGAAGCTGCAAAGACTGGTGAAGTGTTCATCACTGCAACAGGTCAAACAGGAGTGATAAGAAAAGAACACATTCTAACCATGAGACACGGTGCAATCATGGGCAATGTGGGACACTTTGATGTAGAAGTTGATGCCAAATTCTTGCTAACTGAATCAAAATCTGTAAGAGAAGTCAGGCCAAATCTTGATGAGTGTGTTCTCAAAAACGGCAAGAGTGTATATCTGATTGGAAAGGGAAGGATTGCAAATCTTGTTGCAGCAGAAGGACACCCACCAGAGGTCATGGCGCAATCATTTTCAAATCAGTTACTGTCAATGATTTACATTGCAAAGAACCACAAAAAGATAGGAAAGAATGTAATAACTGTTCCACAAGAAATTGATGTCCAGATTGCAATAGATGCACTCAAGGCAATGAATGTAGAAATGGACAAGCCAACTGCAGCCCAGATAAAATACGGCCAGAGCTGGGCATAGCTTAAATCAGACACAAACTTTACCCTGATAATGAAAAGGGCAATCATAACAAGTGCACTGCCATATGCAAACGGAGAGATACATCTTGGTCATGTTGCCTCAACTTATCTTCCTGCTGATATCACAACTAGATTTTTAAAATTAAATGGCACCGAAGCATATTATTTTTGTGCATCTGATGATTTTGGCACTCCAATTCTGATACAATCTGAGAAAGAAAACAAGACTCCTGAAGAGTATGTCAAGTTCTGGAACAAGCGAGACCATGAGGACTTTACATCATTTGGCATTGGTTTTGATTTCTTTTACAGGACTAGCTCGCCAGAAAATGTTGCATTTGTACAAGAGGTCTTTAGAAAATTGCAAGCAAATGGACACATTTACGAAAAAGAGATAATCCAGTTTTATTGTACTGTTGATAAAAAATTCCTGCCTGATAGATATGTCCTAGGAAGATGTCCATACTGCAAAGCAGAAGAGCAGTATTCTGACTTGTGCGAAAAGTGTGGCAGGGTGCCAGAGGAGATTGAGGATCCAAAATGTTCCATATGCAAAAACCCTCCCACAAAAGAAAAGACAAGACACTATTTTTTCAAACTGACAAACTTTGTCAATGAACTAAACCAGTGGCTTGAGACTGACTCACATCTTCAAAGAGATGTCAAAAAATATGTGCAAAATTGGATAAAAGATGGTCTTGTTGACTGGGATATTACACGAGACATGACTTGGGGTGTCCCCATTCCGCTTGACAATGCAAAGGGACAGGTCTTTTACGGATGGTTTGACAACCACCTGGCATACATTTCTACTGCGTTAAAGTTTCTAAACGACAAGGGGCTGGACGGAAAAAAATTCTGGAACTCGGCAGACATTTACCACTTTATTGGAAAAGACATTGTGTATCATCATTATCTGTTCTTGCCTGCAATGAGAATTGGAATTGGAAGAGAATTCAAGCTGCCAGATTACATTCCAACTAGGGGTCACTTGATGCTTCAGTCTAAAAAAATATCAAAGAGCCGTAATTGGTACATTGGACTCAAAGACTTTCTTGGAATATATCCTGCAGATTACCTGAGATTCTATCTTGCACTGATAACTCCTTACAGTCAAGATGATCTTAATTTTGACTGGGAAGAGTTTGCATCAAGAATTAATTCTGAACTGATTGGAAACATTGGAAATTTTGTTAACCGGGCACTTGGCTTTACTCATAAAAGCATGGCAGGAGTTGTGCCAAATGTAACCGAGTTTGACTCTAGTGACAAGGAGGCCCAAGAAAAAATAAATAATTTTTCAAGTGAGCTGACACAGCTAATGGAAAATAACAGTCTTGACAAGGCACTGAAAAAAATCATTGAATTTTCTGCACACTTTAACCAATATTTCCAGAAAAAAGAACCGTGGAAAGGTGGAATTGGCTCTGGCAATTGTGTCTTTGTATCGGTAAATGCTGTGCGCAGCTTGGCCATATCCCTCTATCCGTTTTTACCAGAGTCTTCCCAGAAAATATGGGAACAGCTTGACATGGTCGGTTCTGTATCAGAGCAATCATGGAGTTCCATGTCTGAAATCAAGATACTAGAGGGTCACAAGATTGGCACTGCGTCACCGCTATTCAAAAAAATAGAGGCAACTGACATTGAAGCTCATAAAGCAAGACTTGGCAAATGAGTCTACAGTGGATATCGCGAGACGGCAAGCTATTGCTTGGGGCAAGAATTGTCAGGACTTTCTCATATGGGTTTCTTAGCGTAATTCTTGCAATCTATCTAAAACTGGTAGGATTTGATAACATTCTCATTGGCATTGTCCTTACTGCTACGCTTGTAAACAGTGTATTTTTCAATCTTTTATCAAGTGCATATGCTGATAAAATAGGCAGAAGAAAGATTCTGGTCATATATGCAGCACTGATGATCGTATCGTCTGCAATATTTTTTGTAACAGATAATTATATTGCACTTGTCATTGCAGCCCTTGTTGGAACCATAAACGTCACAGGATCTGAAGTTGGGGCATTTTTGTCACTAGAACAAGCCCTCTTACCGCAGACTGTGAGTGACATCAAAAAAAGAAATTCTATATTTGCAATCTATAATGCAGTTGGAACATTTGCCATGTCAGCAGGGGTTTTACTGTCTGGCTTGCCATCGGTATTGCAAAATTATGGTTTTGACAAAGTTGGCGCAATAAAGTCATTATTTTTGATTTATGCCGCATGTGCGGTTGTGGTTCTTGTAATCTACCTGATGCTTTCTAAAGATATCGAAGTAAAAGAAAATGCCAAGTCAGACCTTTCCATGAAAAACATCTCTCCAAAATCTAAAAGTATTATTATGAAAATGTCTTCGCTTTTTGCGGTTGATTCGTTTGGAGGAGGGTTTGTGATACAAAGCATTGTTTCATTTTGGTTTTATACAAAGTTTGGCACAGATCTATCTTCGTTGTCATACATATTTGCAATTGCAGGTGTGCTGACTGCTATGTCCTATGTGGCGTCTACAAGAATTGCATCAAAGATAGGACTAGTAAATACAATGGTCTTTACACATATTCCGTCAAATGTTTTGTTGATATTACTTGCTTTTGCACCGTCTCTTTCCATTGCTGTCTCACTATACTTTGCAAGGATGAGTCTGTCTCAAATGGATGTCCCAACTAGGCAATCCTACATCATGGGCGTAGTAGGTGAAAATGAGAGAATCCCTGCGGCTGTTTTCACAAATACTTCGCGAAATATATCTCAGGCAATAAGCCCGTCAATTACCGGAATTATCATACAAACACTTTCACTTTCTGCGCCTTTTGTTGTTGGAGGTGTGTTAAAGATTGTTTATGATATTGGAATATTTTTCAGTTTCAGAAAGATAAAACCACCTGAAGAACTTTGAGATCTTGTTACTTTGACCTTTCAAGATATGCCAAGATTCCGGTGTAATCTATGTCTCCAAAGCCGTTCTTGATTGCCTTTTGGTAGATTTGATTTGCAAGTTTTGACATGGGCATGTTTGCACCAAACTTTTTTGCAGTATGTTCTATCTCATCAAGATCCTTTTGCATCATTCTGAGGAAAAAACTTGGCTCAAACTCACCTTTTGCCATCTTGGGTCCCTTGTTTACACTCATTCCTGTCTTGAAATATGTAGAATTTAGAACTTCAAGAAATGTAATTGGATCAAGTCCTGATTTTTTTGCAAGTATGATTCCTTCTGAAAGTGAAAGTGCAAGAATTGCAATCTGTGAATTCATTGCAAGCTTCATTGCATGCCCTGAACCGTTATCTCCTAGGTGAAATGTTTTTTCTCCAATCAAATCCAAAATTGGCTTGCATTTTTGATATGTTTCCTTTTTGCCTCCTACCATGACTATCATCTGACCCTTTTCTGCAAAACTTGGGCCTCCCATTACAGGAGTATCAATCATCGAGATTTCACTATCTGCAAATTTTTTAGCAATTTTTTTTGATGATATTGGGCTGATTGTACTCATGTCTACAACTATCAATCCGTCATGCTTTCCGTGAACAATTCCTTTCTTGCCAAAAGATACTTCTTCAATGGCTTGAGCGTCTTTTACTGTGGTTATTACGATGTCGCATTTTTTTGCAAGTTCTTCAGGTGAATCTTCTATCACAATTCCTAATTTTCTCAGAGATTCTGCTTTTTGCCTTGTCCTGTTATACGCATGGACCTTGTGCCCAGATGATGCAATACGTTTTGCAATTGCGCTTCCAAGTAACCCTGTACCTATAATCCCGACATTCATCACTAGGTAATTTTTGTTACTGTATTTTTTTCTATTGGCGTTCTATGCGATAAGGGACCTGAATCTTGGATCATCGTGTAAGATGCCAAAATCCTTGTCCGTTGACGCCTTTTTTGCATATTCTGCATCAAGCAGTATTGCTTTTTCTAGCAATGCAAGAGACTGGTCAATGTCTTTTTGAAGGGACTTGGTACAAGCCTTGTGATACAGTGTACTTGCGTTATCTGGTGTCTGTTCCAAAATTTTGTCATAGCATGTTATTGCCTGGTTGTATCTCCCAAGATAGTGAAGGGCAAGTCCCTTGTTGAGAAGACATGTTATGTGCTCTGGCTTGTCTTTTAGAATGATATCATAGCATGTTATTGCCTGATCATATTTTCCAAGTTTTCCTAGTGCATTACCCTTGTTTGCAAGTGCATTGAGGTGGTTTGGTTCTGCCTCCAAAACCTTGTCAAAATAAAATATGGCATCTCGTGGATTGCCTTGCTTTGCATGGGATAATCCAATATTATACAAATATTCTAGATTTACATCCTCATCATCTGATGCAAAATTGATAAAACCACTCAACTGGTACTTCTTGAAAAATCTTTCAGATAAACTCTTTTTTTCATGTCATAATAACGCAATTGATATCTTTAGGGTGTGAAATGACATCTTGTGGAAAAAGCCAGAGCGTGCCCCATATGCCCGGGTTGTGGTTCAAAAAAATTTGACAGGATACATTCTGATGAAACAATTGTCAGATGCGTAGTATGTGGCAAAGAGATTGTCATATAGTCATGTTTTCCAGTCATTGTTGTACTTGGTATCATTTTTTGGACTAGTTGTAAGTTTTTATTTCCTTGATTTTTAGTGTTCATTATGGCAAAAAGTTGGAAAGACGCAGATGTTAATTTAGATCTAATCAAAAATCAAACAATAGCAATAATTGGCTATGGCATACAAGGTAATGCACAAGCAAATAATCTCAAAGATTCTGGTCTTAATGTCATAGTTGGCTTGCAAGAGTCTGGCTCTAGCTGGAAAAAAGCCCAGCAAGATGGTCATAAGGTGATGACAATTCCGCAGGCTTGTGAAAAAGCAGACATTATTCATATCTTGATTCCAGACATGGTCCAGGCCAAGGTCTACAAGGAATTGATAGGACCAAATCTCAAGGCAGGAAAAGCACTTTCATTTTCTCATGCAGCTGCAATCCACTGGGGTTGGATCCAGGCTCCAAAGGATGTAGATGTAATTATGATTGCACCAAAGGGTCCTGGTTCAAAGGTTCGTGAAACATACCAGCAAGGATTTGGAACTCCCTCTATTGTTGCAGTATACCAAGACTATACCAAGAAAGCTTGGGAAAGAACACTTGGTATTGCAAAAGGTTTGGGAAGTACACGAGCTGGTGTAATAGAAACTACATTCAAAGAAGAAGTAGAGACTGATTGGTTTGGTGAACAAGTAGACCTTTGCGGTGGTTCTGCTTCTATGGTAATGAACGCATTTGAAACGTTGGTTGAAGCAGGGTACCAACCAGAGATTGCATACTTTGAGGTTTTACATGAACTAAAACTAATAGTTGACATGATTCAGCGATATGGAATTGCAGGAATGTATAGAAGAGTAAGTGAGACTGCACGATATGGTGGACTTACACGAGGTCCAATGGTTATGGATAAAGACGTCAAAGAAAAGATGAAAAAAGCATTGAAGATGATCCAGGATGGAACTTTCAACCAAGAATGGATCTCCGACTATCAAAAGAACGGCAAGAATTCTTTTGACAGATTCATGAAAGAAATAACTGCACATCAAATAGAAAAAGTAGGAAAAGAAATGCGAAAAATGATGTGGCCTGACTCTACAGAATAAAATTATTTCTTTGTCTTTGAAAGATTTGTTTGAATAAAATCAATTATTGATTGAAGTGGAGTTCCCGGTCCAAAGTTTCCCAAAACTCCTGATTTTTCAAGTACTGGTTTGTCGTCTTCTGGTATGACTCCTCCTCCAATTACCAAGACATCATTTATTCCCTTATCCTTGATTGCCTTTGCAACTCTTGGAAATAGGGTAAGGTGTGCACCATTTAGAAGGCTTAATGCCACAACATCGATATCTTCGTCTTCTACTATCTGGGCTATTCTTTCAGGTGTTGCAAACAATCCTGAATAGATGACTTCCATTCCTGCATCTCTAAATGCTCTGCATAATACCAGGGCTCCTCTGTCGTGACCGTCAAGCCCTAGTTTTGAAACCAAAATTCTGATTCTCTTTGTTTGAGCCTTTTGAGACATGCACTTTTCAAGTAAATTTTCTGTTTTAAAAGCTTTATTTGAAATCCTACATTTGGGATCTTTTTGCTTTACTGGCATAACAATAAGCTTTATTGTGGATTCTTTACGTGACCTCTCTATGGATATAGTGGCTGAGATCAAGAAAGGGAATCGAAGGGCAATAGCACGTGCTATATCTATAATCGAAAATAATGAAAAAGACGCTAAACTCATAATAAAAAAGATCTTCAAAAGTTCTGGTAAATCTATGAAGATTGGCATCACTGGACCTGCTGGAGCAGGCAAGAGTACTCTGATAAACAGGACAAGTCTTGAGCTAAACAAACTTGGTTACAAGAGTGCTGTTCTTGCAATAGATCCAACTAGCCATATTACTGGAGGGGCAATACTTGGAGATAGGGTGAGGATGACAGAGTCTACTGATTCTGGTACGTATATTCGAAGCATGGCATCAAGGGGTGCAACAGGTGCCATATCAACATCACTTAGAAACAGCATTAGAATTTTGGAATATGCTGGATTTAATCCAATAATAATTGAGAGTGTGGGGGCTGGACAGACTGAAGTTGATATTGAAAAAGTTGTTGATGTAACAGTTGTTGTCTTTAATCCTAATACTGGAGATAATATCCAGACAATAAAGGCAGGTCTTACAGAGATTGGCGATATCTATTTGATAAACAAGAGCGACTTGCCTGGCGCAAACCAACTTTTTGATTCTGTACGAGACTTTATTGGCATGTCTGAAAAAAATCCTATTGTGATGATGACTTCAGCAAAATCAAACAAGGGTGTTGCTGATTTTGCAAAAAAATTGGAAGATATCATGAATGCAAGACAAAAGACCAAGGCCAAAAAGGAGGCTTCAAGATTAGACTCTGAACTGAGAGATATTGTTTTAAATAATGTTAAAAATAAAGTGACCACGATGCTTGATTCAAGTAAATCGTATGCGACATACCTGAAAAAAGTCCAGTCAGGAAAAGTCGACCCGTTTGAAGCTGCAGATAAAATATCAAAGGGGCTAGTGTAATAATGGTAAAATCTATCAAGACTGATTCTAATATTCCTGTAAAACGCTTCTATGATTCCAAGGTCAAGCCAAAAAGCAAGACTGAGGAGCCAGGGAAATATCCTTACACAAGAGGAATCCATCCTGGGATGTATAGAGACAGATTGTGGACAATGAGGCAGTACACTGGCTTTGGTACTGCAGAGCAGACAAACCAGAGATTCAAATATCTACTTGAAAGGGGTCAAACCGGTCTTTCAATGGCATTTGACTTGCCAACTCAGATTGGATATGATGCAGACGATTCTCATGCAGAAGGTGAAGTGGGAAAAGTTGGAGTCTCTATTACTTCACTAAAAGACATGATGAAGTGCTTTGACGGAATTCCTCTTGACAAAGTAAGCACCTCTATGACAATAAACTCTACAGCATCTACATTGCTTGCACTATACATTGCAACAGGTGCAAAACAAGGAGTAGACAGCAAGCAACTACGAGGTACTACACAAAATGACATTCTAAAAGAGTACATTGCAAGAAATACCTACATCTATCCACCACGTCCATCAATGAGATTGATTGGTGATATGATAGAATATTGTTCAAAGAAAGTTCCTCAGTGGTATCCTATATCAATATCTGGATATCACATGAGAGAGGCAGGATGCAATGCAGTTCAAGAAGTTGCATTCACACTTGCAAACGCAATAGAATACATCGAGACATGTGTTGACAGGGGATTAAAAATTGACAGCTTTGCACCACGACTTTCGTTCTTCTTCTGTTGTACTAGTGAATTCTTGGAAGAAATTGCTAAATTCCGTGCGGCACGAAGAATTTATGCCAAGATACTAAAAGACAGATTCCACGCAAAAGACAAGAGATCCATTCAACTAAAGTTCCATGTCCAGACAAGTGGAGAATCACTTACCGCTCAGCAACCTGACAATAACATCGTACGCGTTGCAGTCCAGTCAATGGCTGCAGTTCTTGGAGGATGCCAATCACTCCATACCAACTCAAAAGATGAAGCACTTGCCTTGCCAACAGAAGCCGCAGTCAAGATTGCATTAAGAACTCAGCAGATTGTAGGCCATGAAAGTGGAATTACAAAAACAGTAGACCCGCTTGCTGGCTCGTATTATGTGGAGAATCTAACTGATACTATAGAAGCAGAAGCAAACAAGTATCTAAAGAAAATAGACAGAATGGGTGGCTCACTTGTGGGGATAGAGAGGGGGTTCTTCCAATCTGAAATTAGACAAAATGCCTATCGACTAAAAAAGGAAATTGATGGTGGGGACAGGATAATAGTTGGTGTCAACAAGTTCACGGATGCTGCAAAGGAAAAACCAGAGATCATGAAGATTGATGACAGCATTCAAACACAGCAAATGGCAAATCTAAAAGAATTACGTAGCACACGTGATAATACCAAAGTTGAGCATGCACTTGGAAAAATGAAGAGTGCAGCAGACAAGGATGAAAACCTCATGCCGTTTATCTTGGATGCTGTAAACAGTTATGCAACATTGGGAGAGATTAGCAATACATTCCGTGAAGTCTTTGGAATTTACCAGCCAAAGGAGACCTTCTAAGATGCGTCTTGATCACGTTGCAATTGCAGTAAACAACTTGGATGATGCAGTAAAACAGTACAAAGAAGCCTTGGGGGTTCAAGAGGTAGAATTTGAGACTGTAGAATCAGAAGGGGTCCGGGTGGCAATACTTCATCTAAATAATTCTAGAATCGAACTCATGGAGGCCACCAATGAAACAAGCCCTATTAAAAAATTCCTGACAACCAAAGGGGAAGGACTGCACCACATAGCCCTTGAAACAGATGGCATTGAAAAAGAAGTTGACAGAATGAAAGTATGTGGAATAAAGTTTCTTGGAGATATTAGAGCTGGCTCACGTGGAACCAAAATAATATTCATGCATCCAAAATCATTGCACGGTGTCTTAGCAGAGCTCTGTTCTCATCCCAAGTCCTAGTTTGTAATAGATGATCAACAAAACCTATGTTAACATCGTGTAGATTTTACGGTGTGTATAAATCTCCACACCCACAAAAGACTACGTTAAACTGACTTTTTTTTAAAACCATGTAGAATTATCCTACACCAATTTTTTAAGTCATGGTGTCATTGTATGATATAACTTGGCAAAGAGATTTTTTCCAGTCCTCTTTATTCTGCTATCTGTGTTGTCATCGTCTTCTATTTTAGGTACTAGCAAAATGTCCGCGTATGCAGAATTTGATACATCTGGAAATTATGTATGTAATCCATTTGCACGAAGCCTTGAAACTAACATCTACATAGATATCGTTCACAAGATAAATGACAAGATGGCGCTATACCTGAAAACAAATCCAAATTCAACTATGTTGCAACAACACGATGTTATGATGCAAGATCAAAAAACATGGGATCTGTATAATAAATCAAGGGCGTGCATTTCTGATGTCATTGGGGCAAATCCTGATGATATTATTTCATTAACTACAAATGTACAACAAGCAATTGCTGTTCCCGAATTTGGCCTGTTTTCACCAATGGTGGTGATGATTGCAATACTTGGAAGTGTTATTGTTTATAGAAAATTCTTCTAATTGAGAGATCTGTGTCTCAAAATGCTAATCTACTAGTTTGAGAGTGTCAGACGCGGTAATTATTCCAACAATCTTGCTTTGCTTTGACACCAGAACACATTTTGAATATCTTATTAGAGATACGAGTGTCTTGACTGGGGTGTTGTAGTCTACAATTGGAGGTCTTGGGTCCATTATCTCTGAAATCTTGATCCTTTTTCGTTCAGTTTCATCGTTATCCAAAATGTGTTTTATTATGCCATCTTCTGTTATGACGCCAACTACCTCTGTGCCGTCAAAGATTGGCATTTGACTAATTGACAGTTCTTGCATCTTCTTTATTGCATCATGCAATGAATCGTGGGCCTTGAGTTTGGCAATTTCCTTACTACAGATATCTCCTGCCTTGGTTGATGACTGGCTTTCTAGAGACCATAATACCTCAAATATTTTTCTTGCAGTGGAATAGCTTGGTTGACATCTTCCAGACTCAATTTGATTTATCATCGAAGTACTAACTCCTGTAAGGGAAGCAAGTTTTTGTTGAGTCAGGCCTATTTTCATCCTTGCCTGTTTTATTGATTCAAGTCTTGGAAGCATTATGCGAAATAAAGACTCGATTCAATATTTCAGTCTTCTTCAAATGCCTTGATACTTGTATGGAAAAATGTGTGAGGGCTATTTCAAGCCCGCTTTTCGCCCAAATTTTGCTATCATGAAGATGACAAAGGCTATTATGAGGAAATCAATGACAACACCGATAAAATCACCTATTCCAAAACTCATACCATTTCCTACTGGTATGGTGACAACTGCTTTTCGCCAGTCTCCTCCTTCTATGAATGCACTAGGGATTGGCATGATGAGATCTTGTACTAGGGCTGTTACCACTCTGCCAATTACGGTTCCCATGATGAAACCAATGGCAAGACCCAAGACTCCTGCCTTGCCAATGAATTCTTTGAATTCTGCAATGAGACCTTTTGGTTCTGGTGCAGGGGGTGTAACTTTGGGCGTGACTGCTTCTCGTATCTTCTTTAGTTCTTCAAGTATGTCACTTTCTATGGTCATGTGATTGAGTTTGTCTGCATGTATATATCGTCTACGCAAAAATAATTGTCTAGAATTTATTTTTTTATAAATGCCAAAGCAAACTCTTCTATTGTTTTTTCCCAGTTCTTTGACTTTACAATGCCGCTCGCAACAAGTATTCCTTTTGCACCAAGTTCTAACGCGCGTGATACATCTTCGCCCGAAACAATTCCTGCGCCGCATAACAACTGGGTTGAATTGTTTGCTTTCTTTACTGCTTTAACTGCTTCTGTTATGACTTCTGGTTTTTCTTTGGATACTGCCTTGCCGCTACCTATTAGCTCCGGTGGCTCTATTGCTATGTAGTCTGGATTGAGTTTTGAATACCTCCATGCTTCGCTTACATCCTGTACGCAGACAACTGATGTCATTTTTAGTTCTCTGAGTCTGATTATCATTTCTTCTATCTCATTTGATGGTATTCTGTGCTCACTATGATTTATGAGGGACCCTGCAACTCTTGATTTTTTTACAATCTCTGGTATGACAAAACCCGTTGTGCTACCGACTTTTGAATTATCAAGATGTTGTGCAAATACCTCTGAGGAAACTCTGGTTATCTCTGACATCATATGCTGCGGAGGACAGACTACAATTTTTACTCTGTATTTTTTTGCAATCTTTGCAGCACTCTTTGCCAAACGTGCAGACTTTGTACCTGCAATCTCGTCATAATTCTTAAAATTGATAATAAACAAATTATCTTCAGAAAAATCTTATAGTTAACCCATATATCAAGAGATCTTGGAAAATTCTTATACTGATTCTGAATTGGGTAATTTGTGACCCTTTCAGAAAATTCACTTGCTTTATTGAATCATCTTACATCTGTTGATTGTAGTGGAACACTTAGTACCGAACAGGATGATCTTATCCGTGATATATTCAAAAAAATTCTCTCAAGTGGAAATGTTTACAAAATCGATGACATTGAAAAGTGGCTTAATTCCAGTCATGTGACAAACCCTGTTGTTGCTGAAAGAATTCTAAACGTGGCGCATTATCAAAAAGCAAAACATGATGCTACTAATCCGTTAAAAATGGCACATGATGAGAGTTGTGGATGCGGCGGAGATTGTTGATTACTTTTTGATCCCAAGTGTTCTGTTCTTTAGTCTGAGGTAAACGTTGTGGCATTTACGACATCTTGATGCACTAATTGGATTTTTTGCACCACATGAAAAACAGACTTTAAAGTGAAGTCTAGCTTTCTGGGCTATTGATTTTTTCAGTGGATCTGTTATTGGCATTTTCTATTTCTCCAGTTTCCTACTATTTGATTCTACCTTTTCCAAGCTTTCCTGCAAGAAGCATGGGTACTTCGGCAGGTCTCTTGGCAACTGGTACGTTTGCCTTGGCATACATGGATACCTTTGATTCTGCAGAACCATAATTTCCATATACGATAGCACCTGCATGTCCCATTCTCTTTTCTTTTGGCGCTGCTCTTCCTGCAATGTATGCAACTACGGGCTTGTCAAATTTGGTATCAATGATGTGTTGTGCTAACATCTCTTCTGCATCTCCACCTATTTCTCCTACTACTACGATGCCATCAATATTTGCTCCATCTCTTATCGTGTCAAATGCCTGAATTAACGGTGTACCGTTAACTGGATCTCCTCCAATTCCAAAACATATGCTCTGGCCAAAGTTTGCAACAGATAGGTTGTGTGATACTTCATACATCAAAGTCCCACTTCTTGATATTACTGCAATTCTTCCCTCCTTGAAAGGTGATGCTGGCATGATTCCTATCTTGATTATTCCTGGAATGATTATTCCTGGAGTATTTGGACCCACTACAATTGCATCTTTTTTCTTTGCTAACTCAACTATTGTCAGTGCATCTTTTACTGGAACATGTTCTGGTATTGCAACAAGTAGTTTTATTCCGGATTCTAATGCTTCTACTGCTGCAGAAAGAAAGAACTTTGCAGGTACGAATATTATTGAAATCTTGGCACCTGTTGCACTTACTGCCTCGCTCATTGTTTCATATATTGGAATACCTTCGTGTATTTGTCCTCCTTTGCCAGGAGTTACACCTGCTACAACATTTGTACCATATGCTAGCATTTGCTGTGTGTGAAATGAACCGAACTTACCTGTGATACCCTGTACTATGACTGGTTTCTTTTTGTAATCCTTGTCTCCCTCTTTACCAATTAATAATTCGAAAAGATCAACCATTTTTATTCATCTCAATCACTGCTGCATTTATTGCTTCTTCAATAGTGTCAAACATTTTTGTTCTTGAACCCTTGAGCATTTCTTTTGATTTGTCTGCTTCAGCACCTGACATTCTTGCAAAGACTGGAAGATCAATCACCTTGTCTTCATATGCTTTGATAAATGCAGTTGCAACTGTCGTAGTCTTGACAATTCCGCCATAGAGATTTACAAGTATTCCTTTCACCTTTTTCATCTTGCTAATCAAAGTGAGTGCTTCGTATACTGTATCAGTAGTTGCACCTCCTCCTACGTCTAAAAAGCAAGCAGGTTTTCCTCCATTGTCTGACAACATGTCAAGAGTAGACATGACCAAACCTGCTCCGTTTCCTACTACTGCTATGTTTCCATCAAGTTCAACAAGTGAAAATCCACTCTTTTCTGCTCTTTCCTCAAGTTCAGAAACTTCTTGGAATTTGCGTAATTCTTCGTGTCTAAACATTGCATTGTCATCTATGATGACCTTACCATCTAGGGCAACAACAGAATCGTCTCCTAATACCGCAAGTGGGTTGATCTCTGCAAGTTCTGCTTCTTTTTCTATTGTGATTTTTGCTAATTTTTGTAAAATATCTATAAACTGAGTTAATGGCTTGTCTTTTAATCCCATTTGTTTTCCTACTTCTTCTGCAGTCTTGGCGTCGACATTGCCTAGTCCAACCTCGCGAATTATCTGATTTTTGACAGATTCAATTTCAACGCCTCCCTCTCCTGATGCAATTATTGTGTAGCATCTTTTGCCTCTGTTCAAAAACAGTGAAAGATAAAGCTCTTTTTTGATATCCGCCATTTTTTCAAGCAAAATTGCTTTGGTTTTTTCTCCCTTGACAACCTTCTGCATTATGTCTGGATATTTTAATTCAAATTCGTCCGCATTCTGACATTTCTGAATTGCACCTGCCTTTCCTCTTCCTCCTACTGCCATCTGTGCCTTGATTACAAATGGAAATCCTAAAACTGCAGCATCTTTTCTGCCTTGTACGATGTCCGTAGATGTCAATCCCTTTGGAATTGGAATGTTATACTCTGAAAACAAAGATTTTGCTTGGTACTCTAGTAGACGCATTGTGATTTTTCATTTTTATGGTCTTTATAATCTGTTTGATGTCTCTCGTATACAGATTGCAGATCTGAAATGTTGTCATGATCTAGGAAAGTTTTGTATTTGATGAAAGAGACATATTTTCGATCACATAAAGATCTACAGTTTAATTTTCTGAGAGTATCACAAGTTTTAGCTAGTACCATGTGTGGGTTTCTACATAATGTAATTATACTAGTACAACGACCTCATCTAAGGTTTCATAATATGTTATTATGATACAAGAAATGTTTTGGGGTCGGTACCGAGTGTCGAATGACACCCTCTTGCCTGGTCCGGCCACCAAAACTATGATTGCTTTTGATGATGGTATTTTTAAGCCTCATTATCATAAAATTGAAATTTTATGATATGGACTTCAATGAATGCCTACCTGAATTGTTCTTCTAGTGTATCAACACATTGGAGGAACAAATCCTTGCTTTTTCGCATAAGCCAATTTGGAAACTCGTCTAGCGTAAATACAAATTGTTGCTGGAAGCTTGGAACTACTCCACCTCCTGACGTGATTACCTGTACTATGATGTATCCATCTGTAATGGTGCATACTGTCTCTTGATATGCCTCTTCTTCCTCTTCTAGTGTATTTCTGTATAGGACCAGAGGAGTCTTGGTCTTTGCAACATGCGATGATGCTTTTTTTAGTAAAATGGCAAGGTGTGATATGAGCCAACCATCCAGGGTTATCTGCTTTGGCATGGGATATTGTGTATTTTTTTGTTATTTAATACAATGGATGAAGCTCTACTCAACCGAGATTCGAATCTTTTGACCATCTAAATCTTCATCCTTGTAGTTTTTGGCCTTGTCTTCAAACATTATTTTTTTTACTCGTACCAGATACGCAAGATCTGATTGTTTCTCTTTTGCCATCTCAAGTGACTCGTCATCAAGGCCCAAAATGTATGCTGCCTCAAGTATGTCAGTTGGTGTG
>JAGWGU010000069.1 GCA_028867275.1 Nitrososphaerota archaeon | reverse complement strand
AATCTAGTCTGATGGATTCTTACACTCAAAGACTTGTTCAAAAGACTGGAAAATCTGTTACAGTGGCCAAGCCCATAATGGATGGAACAACTAGAACAAAACACAGAATCATGGTCATATATGGAAAAGAGGTCTCAGGTAACGGCTCAACCGTATCCATAAGAAAATTCCCATCAAAACCCTATACTATCACACACCTGTTACAATTTGGAACCATAAGCAAACTGATGGCAGCATATGTCTGGATGCTAATAGACGCAAAGGCGTTTGGTATTCTAGTTGGAGAAACCGGTTCTGGAAAGACTACGTTGATAAATTCTCTGATGACCATGGCCAATCCAAGATGGCGTATCATAACAATAGAAGAAACACCTGAACTTCAGATGCCACAGAAACGTACTGTATCATTACATACAAGGTCAAGCCCGCTTGTCAAATCAGATAATGATATTGGAATTATGGAACTAATCAAGGCTACATTGAGAATGAGACCTGACTTTGTCATTGTGGGAGAGGTTCGCGGAAAGGAAGCAAACGAGATGTTCCAGAGTGCTGCAACTGGACACGGGGGGCTAAGCTCAGTTCATGGCTCTGACATAAGATCAGCATTAACAAGACTTGCAGCAGAGCCAATCAACATAAAACTTTCACAGCAAATGTTGCTTTGGTTTGCAATCCATTCAACTACACTCAAAGGTATAGATGGAAAAACAATGCGAAGAATAAAGACGCTGACAGAAATTAATCCCACAAATGCAGGAATAGAAACAACAGATTTGTTTAGTTTTGATAGGAAGAACAATGACTTTGGTCTCAATGATATAGAGGAACTGGTTAAGAAAAGCAAAAGACTGGGATATGTTGCAGATCTTTTTGGTATTGATCCTGTAACGGACATTCAAAAAAGAATGACATTGCTTGATACATGCATTGAAAAAAAGGCTTATGATGTATCAGATGTTTTCAATATCTTGCGCCAATATTATCAATTCTATCCAACTGTAAAAAATTAGTTAGGATCTTTAATAGTGATTAATTACCGTTGCCGGTGATTTACATGGGAAAGACATGGGTCTAAAATTATTCCGTATACTTGTTGTGGTGAAATCACAGGTTTAGCCATTTAGGAAACTTTATCTATCCACTATGCTTCAACCGAAGAAGGCTATGACATTAGCCTTGGAATAAACTCCTAAACTGCCCTAGAAAGGTGCTGATAATGTCTACCTAATGGAAATTAAATAGGTAGACAAATGAACACACAAAATAAAAAAACAAAAATGGGCGGACGAAAAACTCTAGCCTATTCTATAATTCTTGCAACCATGCTTGTGATAGGGTTCATTGCCCCTGTCAATGCCGTTGAACTAAATACCATACTTGGCACTACAGATAGTGCAGCAAAACCGTCATTCCAATTTGTCAGGACCTATATTGTTGAATATCCTAATGGGGGAGAAATAAAGAACATGCTAGATGGTAAAAATGTCTCAATGACACTTCACATGGATCAATTCGCCTCAATCAAGAAATCAATTGTAAAAAATCTCAACTCTGAAATTATTGGAAATCTCAAGAGCGCAGCAAACATTACTGATGTTGACATAACATACGAGGCAACTCTGTATCCAAGTGATACTGAATCCCGCATAGATTACAAGGTAACTTTTATTCCAACAGTATCAAATTATGTACTACGAAAAGCAACTGGCGACAGTGCAGCAATACTTGATACCCAGTGGAGGGGATTGACCGTACAATATCCAATACTTGTAGATGTACAAAACTATGGACAGTTTGACATCAACTCTCCTGCAAGTTTCATAAAAAAACAATTTCCGGACCTTTATAGCAAGCTGCAAGGCACAAATGCCCAGAACCTGTTTGAAATTCCACTAATGTCATCAAATGACCTCATGAGTGATCCAATATCAAAATGGCAGCACCTGTTTGATCCTGCGTATACTATAGTGGATACCAATGTTCTAGGATATCAAGGACAAAAGATAGTCATCTCAACATATGCTACAGGCGAGAGCAACATAAGCGAGGGAACAATGTTTCCAACTGTTAAAAATTCTGATATGAAACTGGATGTGGATTATCCTGTAAGTTACACTGAAAGGTCAAGTACTGCAAGCATACAGATTGACGGTTATGTGGCAGTAGCAGACATAAACGGAATAGAGTATTTTGGTTCTAGCCCACAGGCACCAACTGGCAGCGGGATAAACTCTACAGGAAATTATTCTGCACAGGTGATCTATTCCATGGCCGCATTTGCTGTTGTGATTGCAGTAGGCATATTCTGGTGGAGCAGCAGGGTCTCAAAGAATGCAAGAAACAGGCAAAATGAGCCTGCGGGCCCAAGTGGACCGATTCAATATGAGACAAGAAAACATTGGGCAGACCGATTTGATGATGAAAAATGATTTACCATGCATAATATGTACAGACAAGGACCAAGAAAAATGATCATACCTATGAAAGGAATTGAGATAATATTTCTTGCAGTAGGTGGAGTGGGCGGAGTCTTTCTAAGGTACAGTATGACAAAATCACAGCTATTGTTCGGAACATTGCCTGCTAATGTTTTAATTGTAAACATAGTTGGAAGTTTCATCCTTGGCTCGTTTGCAATACTTTCACAACAATGGAATCTTGATCAAAAATACGCCTTGTTAGTTGCCATGGGTTTCTGTGGAGGGCTTACTACAATGTCCTCATTTGCTCTAGAATCAGCTAATCTAATAGATACCAAACAGTATTCACTAGTAGCGATTAATGTGATTGCAAATGTGGGATTGTCGCTTGGTGCAATATTTGGAGGAAGAGCCTTGACAAGTGTAATAATTGGAGGATTGCGATGAGATTAACAAAGATGTGGTCTCTTACAATTCGAATTAAAAAGAACGACACTGTAAAGGGAAAACGTGTACGTCTTATGATACTAGAGATCTTAAAAAAAGGATCAATATCTGGTGCTACCACCTGGACAGGCATGGAGGGATATGGCAAACGGGGCGACTCTACTACTCACATAGAAGGAATATCGATAAACATGCCACTTGTCATAGAGGTCGTTGATGAATTGGAAAAACTTGAAAAAGTATTGCCTGAAATCAAACAGCTTGTTGACGATAATGGATTGATCACTCTGCACGAAGTTGGTGTGATCTGAGTTTATTTGTCATCCAGAATTTTTAGTGCATAAATGAACAAGTGATATAATTTGTCAAATAATAATTCAAATAAAGATAATCTTCCAGGAATGCGTAATGTTGTAGCATTAGGAACTGTAAGCTTTTTTACAGATTTTTCAACGGAGATGATTCTTGGAATATTACCGCTGTTTATTGTAAGTAATCTAGGTGCATCAAAAGCTATACTTGGAGCTATTGAAGGTTCGGCAGAATTGGTAAGCTACGCATTTAGAATGATTTCAGGTTCACTATCTGATACATTTGGGAAAAGAAAGATCTTCATTCTTGCAGGATATGGATTGTCTACAATATCAAAACCATTTTTTGCCATCACTACTGGTTGGATTGATGCTTTTCTTGTAAGAGCGGGTGACAGGATAGGAAAAGGACTGAGAACTGCCCCACGTGATGCATTGATTGCAGATTCCATTCCAGAGTCAAAGGTAGGAAAAGCTTTTGGAATACATAGGAGCATAGACCAGCTAGGCGCCATAGTTGGTCCACTTGTTGCATTTGGACTGCTCCAAGTCATAGATATTCGTGGAATATTTCTTGTTTCATTAATTCCAGGAGCAATAGCAGTTGTTATTCTGATAGTGGTAGTAAAAGAAGTTGCAATAAAAAGAAGCATTAATGGTTTTTCCATGTTTTCAAACATTGGAAGCGTTGTAAAAGGCAACAAACCATTTGTACTTCTTCTAATAATCTCAGGCATCTTTGGTCTGGCCGCCTTTAACTTTTCATTTGTACTGCTAAGGGCATCTGATCTTGGAGTAGCAAAGAGCTTCATACCCCTAGTGTATGCTGTCATCAACATTGCACATACTGTAATAGGTTTTCCATCGGGTCTTTTGGCAGACAAGATAGGAAAAGAAAAAGTTCTGATGCTAGGCTTTGGAATATTTCTTGTCTCCTCAATACTGATGATAATGCTTTCTGGAAATTCTCTTTATGCGTATGTCATAGCTACAGCGTACGGAGTCTACATGGGAATTTCAGAAACAGTACAAAGAGCAGTTGTTCCAAGATATGTCTCACTAGATTTGCGTGGAACTGCGTTTGGACTATACAATCTAGTGATTGGTTCAACCTTCTTTGTAAGCAATGTTCTTTTTGGGTTTCTATGGGATAGTCATGGTCTATCATATGCTGTTTCTTACAGCGTGATAATTACAACAGTTGCAATCTTGGCAATGTTTGTTTTTATCAAAAAGTATCCCGTCAGTAAACTAGTATAGATATTTGGGAAAATGGATTTTTAGCATTAGAAATGTCAGTCATTCTTAAAAAAATCAGCAAAGATGACAATTATTGCAGGAATAATGATTGCAGTTGATGTCTCTCTATTGTCATTCCCTTAAAAAGAAATGTTCTCTAAATTCTGTGCAAAGAACCAAGACAATACATAACTATGAAGTAAAGCCAACAAATTTCTTTACACTTTCTGATGAAAAGCAACGAACTGTACTATCGCATTTTTATTCATTGCTCACTTCAATTCAGGAACCACTTCGCATCACAATGATGAAAGAACCGTTAGATACACAGATGGGAAACGAAATAAGACATCTCCAAATCTTGAGAACTTTTATGTCAAGTACAGAGCCCTTGGATTGGGTACTTGAAAGACAGGGTTTTGATTATTTTCTTGCAACAAATATGGTATCATTTTCTGTAAAAAATGAATTTCTAAAACATGTAATACTTGAGAATGGCAAGTTAGCCAAATGCTTTACGCTGTATTCTCTCTCATCGACTCTCTCATCTGCATGGATTCACTCCCTGCTTCCTGTATCTGATGCGATACTGCTCAATTTTGCTCCTATAGAGCAAGACAAGGCAGTTTCAAAATTGAGAAAAAAGATTCACCTCATGCAAGCTACACAAAGCACCAATCCAAAAAT
>JAGWGU010000068.1 GCA_028867275.1 Nitrososphaerota archaeon | reverse complement strand
CTGCCAAATGATGATGCGTATTGTGATGTTGGCATTACATTTTCTCCGAGAGGAAGCTCTTGACTTGGTCTTCATTGGTTCGTAGTAATTCTTCAAAGGTAAGGTCCAATTCTCTTGTTCCTTCTTTGTTTTCCGCAATGATTCCACCAAGAGTCTTAATTGACTTGCTTGTGGTTACTCCAAGTTCCTTGAGAATGGATTTGTCTTCTTCTCGGCAGTGAACTATAATATTTTGACCAAGTTTCTTTTTTGAATTGTCAACCATAGTTTCAAGAGATTTCTTGTACTGTGGACTCTTTGTGTAATTTTCTATCTCCGTTTGAATTACTGCAAAGGCAGATTGCATGTTGGCATTAATGGCATCAAACATGATCTTCTTTGCTTGAAGCTTTGAGGCTTCGATTATTCTTGCCTGTTCTCTTTCTGACTTGATTTTAGCTTCAGTTGAAAAACGTTCCTGAATCTCCTTTAAGGTGTGATTCATCTCAGCTTGGAGTCTAGATTTACTTTCTTGAAGATCTTTTTCAAGACCATCAATCTCTTTTCGTTTCCTACTCTCTATCTCTTGAATGAACGTTTCAATGCTCATTACTGAAAACCACTATAGTATGCCCAGTAGCAATATGATTCCTAACACGAATCCGATGATCCATAGAGTTTCTGGAATCACAAAGAAGAATAGTACCTGACCAAACTTCTCTGGCTTCTCAGCAATAATACCCATACCGGCAGCACCAATACCTTGTTGTGCATTACCAGTACCAATAAGACCACCTGCGATTGCGATTGCTGCTGCAATTGCCAAGAGTGGCTTTGTTAATCCGCTACTAGCAGTAGTACTTTCTGCGGCAAATGCGGGAGTTGTTGACACGAATGTTGATAGTGCAATTGTCAGTCCCGCAGCTATAACTAAAAGCGATAATTTTGAACGCTTGTTAAGCACCATCACCAGAGGCTCATTTGAGGAGGTTATATTAATCTAATTCTTGCAAATTTATTTTTAAATTTTTTAAAATTAACAAACATGCGATCATCGTACATTATTTTGTTGCAACAAGAAATCTCAGTTTTGGTTTAGCTCAATTGGAAGATCTAGTTTATTGCCCCATTCACCCCATGAGCCAAGATAGACCCTGACATTTTTGTAGCCAAGCATTTTGAGCGCAAGAAAAGAGTTTGCTGCACGATATCCCCCTTGACAATATGTTATAATTTCATCATCCTTTGAAAAATTGTACATCTTGGCAAGATCTTCAAGAGATTTCATTGTACCATCATCATTGACATTTAGTGTCCAGTCTATATTGATAGCAGTTGGAATGTGGCCTCTTCTTGCTGCACGTATTGTGACTCCGTTGTACTCATCCTTGCTTCTTGTATCAAGTAGTTTTGCCTTACCTATCTTTTTGTTGACATGTTCATAGTCTGCAATAATTTCCTTGTTTATCTTGCCTGAAAATTTGTCTGGCTTGAATCCGTTTGTCTTGGTTTCAGTAACAAGGCCCTGGCTCTGCCATTTTTTGAATCCGCCGTCTAGCATGAATGTGTTTTTGTGTGAAAAATACATCAATAGCCAGACACCCCTTGCTGCACTCATACCGGATACATCATCGTAGAAAACAACTGTCTTGTCTTTTGTTACACCCAAAAAGGACAAGAGGTTTTCCATCTGCTTTTCAAATGCCTTTATTCCATCTTTTGAAGTGTCAGACCAATGATAATAGAAAAAATCAAGATTTACTGCACCTAGAATATGTCCTTCCAAATAATCTTTGTATGGTCTGCAGTCAACAAGAACAAGATCTGGCTTCTCAATCTTTCCCATTAGTTGGGCAGATGAAATCAGCATGTTATCATTTTGGACCTGAGGGTAATGTAAATCCATTTCATGAAATTGCATTACAATAATATATCTTTGAAATTTTTTCAGACCGGCCCACCACATATTTGAAGAAAAAATATTGGCCCAGTTTCAAGTCACAAATTCTTATATCATAGAGAAAATATGATAATATCACAAAATGAATATTTTAGATTATCAAACTATAAAAGAAGACCATTTTACCATACAAGAATCATTTTGTGAGTAAAAATATGACTAAAGTAAAAAAGCAGACTCCAAAGCTGTCAGTTTTTCAAACGTTCAAAACAAAAAATAAACAGTTTACAGGAGAAGCGATGCGCCAGCGCGGAATTATAATTCATCTTGCATCTGAGACTTTGCCCACAAGAAAGACTCGTACTGCAATTGCACACAAACTTGCAGAACAAAATGGTACAACATGGCAGAACATCTACTCTGGAATTTTCAGAGATTTGGACGAGATCCTTCTTCCTCTAGAATTGGTAAAAGAAGCTGGAAGACTACCAATAAAGCGTGGTCCAAAGGCACTCCAGGAACAAGGAGTTCCATATTATCAATTGACTGACAGCGGTTTGCTTGTTGCAGCTTCTGTATCTGAGACAGAAAAAGAAAGAATAAGAATCATGAATGACTTTTTTGAAAAAGATACCAATACAAAAGAAAAAGACCTGAGAAAGGCAATCACAACATTGCTTGATGTTGCGCCAAATTTTGTTTTGTTGTTATTGAGAAAATATATTGAATCATACAGTGAGGGTACAATTGACAAACTTGTCCCGTTTAATTCAGAGTACATCAAGAAGGCCTTTGATGATGCATTACACGTTCAAAGAGAATTATTGGAAGGATTCTCATCCCTATCAAATTCCGACAGAGAGCCAATCATGAGTTTTCTCAAGAAGATAGGCTAGACATCTCAATAATAATTAAAATCCCTTTCCAAAAGAGCTTGATAATATTGATAATGTCATCTAAAGCCGCTTCTGGCAAGTCATGTCATATTGGAACATGATGGATAGATGGCAGACGAACTAATTGACTATGTAATACATTTGATAGATACCAAAAAGGGAGACATTGGGAGACTGAGCTATATTCTAGGCGCCCTACAGGATGGCAAGACACTCTACAATTCTGACAAAAAATATCTTGATTCACTGATTGCAACATACCTTGGTCCCTCAAAGAAAAAAACAGGTGAGCAAAAATCTGTTGAGGACTTAAAGACAGAACTTGCCAGAGTCAAGGAGAGACTGGAGAAATTTGAAAGACGAGGATATAGAAAACCAGTAGGCAGAAAGGCTGGATTTTTCTTTGTGACATTTTTCTTTGGATGGCACGCAGTCATCACAATACTTGCTAGAAAATCCATAATTAACATCCAGGATCTCAATCCATACCTTTTGCCGATATACCAACTTGACAAAGTAATTCCATCAGAATATCTCAATTACGTATACCAGTTCAATCTGAGCATACCAAAGATCGTAGTTCTTGCATGGGGCGCAATGCTGATTGCCTGGATAATACTCGGATTTATTTATCTGGTAAAGTTCATCCGATCAAGATACAATCCTGGAAAACACTAAATCTCTATTGCAAGAAATCAAAGTCTTTTGTGTAGGACTGGCCTGCAAAAGCTGAATGTGTTGAATAATAAGCAGTGCCGTTAAATCTAAACTTTGCAGCATGGTTTTGTAGTGCGGACCAGATCTGTGGATTATTTCCGTCATTGAGGATTTTTGTATCGACAGTAATGATCTCAGAGTTGTGCTCTGTCAGTGGTAAATAGTATGAGCTCTCCCAGGTTCCCTCGTATCGTTGTCCATACTGTCCGTGGCCAATTGTGACACCATTTGCATAAATGTCATAGGCTACCATTTCAATTATCAGAGTATTGTCATTTGGATTTGTAAGATTGAATTTTGTTTCTATTGTTGCATCTCTGTTTCCAACTGACAATATGGATGAACCGTTGAATTTTATGTCAAGAGGCTTTACTTCAGTAATTACAGATGTCAGTGCAGACGGGGTATTTGCATTTGGAGTAAACATGTTCTTGAGAATTCCTGAGCTTGGTAAAATTGCAACCACTCCAAGTATTGCAACTATAACTCCTACTGCAACATAGACAAAAATTTTCTTTTCCAAGGATGTCTCTACCATTTGTTCAATTCTTAAATGTTGAGTTGAAAACGCTTATAGTAAAAGTTTGAAAAATACAATTCATGCAGTATCATCAGGCAGTCAGGATAGGCCAAGAAAGGTCAAGAAAGTCGCAGATGACATTATTTTCACATGCAGGATTTGCCATGCTCACACTTACTGTAAAAAAATCTCAAGGCTCATTTGTGCCAGTTGGGGAAAAAGAGTTTGTTGCAATTGTTGAAAGGCCGGGGGAAGGCTGGCTTGTGGTAATAGTTGATGAAGAAGGATATGCCAAGTCCCAGTCCAAAGTTCTTGCAGAAAATGATGCTAGAGAAATTTTAAACAAGGCTATCAGTGCCAACATTCCGGAATATACTGGACAAGTCAGACTAGTGTAATTTCAGTGCCCTCTGGGCTTCCTTTGATTGCTTTTTCCAGTATCTTTGTGTCTGCTTTTAGTATTCTTGTCTTTAGTTTGGAGCGCTCTATCACCTTTAGTGCAACAATATCCATCAGATCATAGCCTCCTGCCACAGAATCCTGATGCACAAGCATTGAGCGCAGTTTTTTTATTGGTATCTTTTTGAACTTGCTTGCATTCTTGTTCTTGTTTGGATCAGAATCATATACTCCATCAACGTCTGTGGCATTGAAAAATGCACTTGCCCTGACTTTTTCTGCAATGAGCGCAGCAGTGGCGTTTGTGCTCTGCCCTGGATGAAGCCCACCTGTTACTACAATTAGTCCTGTATCAGCTGCATTTGCAACCTCTTTTAGGTTGACTGGTGGATGTGGGTACGCTTTTTCTTGCAATGCATAGATCAAAAGTTTTGCATTAAGCCGTGATACCTCGATTCCAAGCTCGTCTAGTGTTGATTCGTCTGCGCCAGATGATCTTGCGTGTAAGATGTAATGCCTTGCAATCTTTCCTCCTCCTGCAATTATGATCGGCTGACAGACCTTGCTTATTTTCACAAAAAATTCGGCATATTGTTTTAGCGTCTTCATGTCTTCGAGACCAAACAAGCTTCCTGACAATTTTACTACAATTCTTTTTTTCATTGACTGTTTTCACCAAGGATGACGTTTGCTGCAATTTCAACCTTTTTTCTAAATTGCTGTCTTGTGTAGACCCTCAGA
>JAGWGU010000019.1 GCA_028867275.1 Nitrososphaerota archaeon | reverse complement strand
GAGATAATCGGTACACAGATAGTTCCAGAGTTTGGCCCAATCGCAGCTCTAGTACTTGCAATTGCAATAATATCAATAATTGCAGTGTCAGCAAAGACTGGACTAAGATTTATGCCAAAATACTAGGACGCTCTACTTTTCATTTTTTATTACTTACATAGCAAAGGAAATATACAACGGAAAGACAACTTCGATATGCACTACACGTCTATTTTCATGATGTTGATTCTATCCCTTTCTGCATTATCAATTCCCATTTTTGCACAGAGCGCTACGCCATCATCGTCTCCCCCAACAGCAGCACTAATTACAACAAGTATCGACAAATCATCATATACGCTAGGCGACACCATTGTAATCTCAGGCCAAGTACAGTCAGTAGTCATTGGAACTCCACTAGTAATACAGATCTTTGATCCAAACAATAGCCTAGTTCAAGTGGCGCAGATTGACGTCTCACAAGATGGCAAATATACAGACACCATAAAGGCAGTAGGACCATATTGGAAATTAAATGGAAGTTATACAGTCAAGGTGCAATATGGACCTCCAAATGTAACCGCACAAACCACTTTTACTTTTCAAAGTTCACCTACCACCACAAGTAACGTATTTCAACTTAAAGACCCTAGCAGTCAACAGACTTTCAATGTCAACTATACCATAACTGGAGGTACCGTAAAGACCATGATAATAGACGCTCAAAGTTTGTCTGTCATTGTTTCAGTAAACTCTACAAGCGATGGGACAATTTCTCTACAATTACCAAGAGCATTGATCGACTCAAAGACAAATTCAGGCCAAGATGATGCATTTATCATCTTAATAGATGGAGCAGAAGTTAAATCACAAAGTGAATCTGCAAACAATGATTTTAGAAATATAACAGTTCAATTTCTACAAGGAGATCAGGACATCGAGATAATCGGTACACAGATAGTTCCAGAGTTTGGCCCAATCGCAGCTCTAGTACTTGCAATTGCAATAATATCAATAATTGCAGTGTCAGCAAAGACTGGACTAAGATTTATGCCAAAATACTAGAACTAGAAGTCAAATTTTCTTTTATCAATACATAAATACTCAAGATCCTTGAGTATTGGCTAGCAAGTATGAAAAGATCAAGCATCTTTTATTTAGCATTATCAATAATCACAGTAAGCATTGCGGTAATCACATTACCAGCTTATGCACAAACTGCGGGACCAGCCAATCCAAATGCTAATGTGACAACTGCATACAAATTGTTGCATCAAAATGGAACTGCTATCAGCCTATCCACTTTACCGCCATTAGTTATCAAGACAGATTTACCAACATACAATCAAGGAGACACCATAGTCATGACAGGACATGTTAGAGAGCCTCAAAATGCAACTGCAGTAACATTAAGAGTTTTTAATTCATTAAAGAATCTCATTTCAGTAGCACAGTTGCTTCCATCTTCAGACGGAAGTTTTACAAAGACAGTTTTAGCCACAGGACCACTTTGGAAGGATGCTGGTAACTATACAATAATAGCTCAATATGGGCCATATACAAATACAAACGCTACATTCCATTACAACGGTGGGGATGGAAGTTCTACAGTTACCAAGGCAATCAATAGCACATACTCCTTACAAGCAGGAGGTCAAACTTACAACATACCATACATCATAAAAGGCGGTACTGTCAGTAGCATGAATGTTTTACCACAGCAGTACACCCTTGAGATTACGCTAAATACCAATTCAGACGGCTCTATCACAGTTACATTACCTAGAAACATGATTGATGCAAAGATACCTCCACCTCCAAATCCTGATGCAAACTTGACAGGAGCTACAGTGAACACAGCTGGATTAGAAGATGACAATTTCATAGTCACAGTAAACGGTAAACACATCACACAGTTTAGTGAAACCAAAAACCAGAGTGTGAGAATACTAAGTATTCCATTCCACAATGGAGATACCAAGATTGACATAGTAGGCACAATCATAGTTCCAGAGTTTGGCCCAATCGCAGCTCTAGTACTTGCAATTGCAATAGTATCAATAATTGCAGTGTCAGCAAAGACTGGACTAAGATTTATGCCAAAATACTAGAACTGATTTATTTTTCACATTTACAAATATTTAATCCCCTTAAGAAGAAAACGCTACAAGCAAAAAAATCAACTACAGTTGGAGATACAACTGAAAAACAAAAGGATGTATTGTAATTATCACATATACAGATTATAGATTATTATACAAGACCAACGAAAAACAAACGATGGATTTTGAATTTGAAGAATTTGATTCTCCTGAAGACATATTTGTTGCTATGTCCACAATGGCCCCACCAATGAAAAACATATTGCCAGTAAATTCATACAAAGGATATATTTTTTCCATAATACCTCTGACCCCGGCCTCAGGAAATTCATATTTGATGATATATGTAAAAGGAAAACTTGATGGAAAGTTATTAGAGTTTGACATGAATCTAAAAAAATTCAAGAGTGTAGAAACTGCAGAAAGATCAGACAAGATCTATTTCGTGGTCCTAACTCCTAAATCAAACACTATTGCAGATGCAGCAATTAGGACATTAGAGAAAAAATCTATCTAGTATAAGAAGGAGCATTTACGGATCTGCTTCTTGTGTATTTTTCCATTATATCTTCTGGAAGTGTACCATTGAATAAATCCTTAGACAAACCTCTCAGATATCGCATTATTGCCCAGGTTCCAGCTTTTATCATACCATACATGACAAGTTTCATGGGAGGACCGAATGTCTTGTTTCTAATGATTATAGGAATAATGTCATTAATAACTCTGAGATTATGCTCCCAGGATTTCCAGAATAATGTAAACTGAGCCTCATTGAGGTTACCAAAATGCATAGAGTTCTTTTCATTAAAGTCTTGATATAGTAATGGTGCAACAAGACCACGCATTCTTGTTTTCTTGAAATCCTCAATCAAATCTATGGTGTA
This sequence comes from Nitrososphaerota archaeon, assembly GCA_028867275.1. Classification (GTDB taxonomy): domain Archaea; phylum Thermoproteota; class Nitrososphaeria; order Nitrososphaerales; family Nitrosopumilaceae; genus Nitrosotalea. Next base: position 25,170 of record JAGWGU010000019.1, on the reverse strand, counting down.
CTGAGTCTCATCAGGTGTCTCATCTGGCCAACCAATTATGATAGTAGCGGCTGGGAACCAGTGATTCTCATTCAATATCCTAGCACCTTCTCTTACAACCCAACCCCATTCATCTGTTGAAAATGGTTTTGTTTTTACACCAAGATGTTTCTTAACCATTCTTGGTGCCACAGTTTCAATTCCAAGGTTTGTGGCAAGCCACTTTTCATCGCTCATACCATTCACTTCAGACATATCATGTAAAAGTTTTGGATCAGCACATACAGCTGAAAATGTCATGTGAGTTGTTCCAACAAATCTTGCACCCAGAGATTTCAAACCTTTCCACAATTCAATTATAGCATCATAATTTGGTTGGAAATTGCGATTATCACATCCATAGAGAAGCATTTCATCAGAATGTAGCCAAATCGAATCAAAGCCATAATTCAGATTCATTTTTGCCTCTTGTTGTAATCGTTCTAGTGGCAAGTCTTTTTTTGATCTTTTATTTACATCACAAAAGTCACATCCTCTTCCGCATCCTCGCATTGCCTCAATTAGGGAATTAACAGTAGGCCCCTGAATCATTGGAATGTTTTGGATATTTTTAACAAAACAGTGCATTAGTTCGGGAGCATCACCCTTTTCAAGATCGTGGAAAAGATCTAAAGCTAATTCATCCGCTTCTCCCACAACAACAGTATCAATTCCATGAATTTTCATTCTATCAGTTTTTGCAAGTTCCCATGCTCCGTTACCACCAACGACAACATGAAAGTTATACTTCTTCTTTAATTGAATTATTTTGGCACACATTCTCTTGAATTTCATTGCAACGTAAGAGAGTTTTTCTGGTGACATGGTAGTAGTCACCGGAGCCATACCAAGTGGATCCATTACATTTATTCCTACTACTTTAGTATCAGGACCAATACATTTTTCAAGATAGTCAGGATTTGCAATAAACACATCCTCTCTTTTGTAACCTTGTAATAGTGCAGACTCCACCCTGCGCAATCCCACTTGAGCAACCTTTGCTTCACCAGTTATTTGATCAGTCTCAACTGGGGGACAAAATACCTTGTCAAAGACCCATTCAGGTACTACTTCGTAAGGACCACATGCTATAAAACCATAAAGGAAATTACCTCTATAGTTAGTCATAAGGCTACGATCTGCAGTTAGAACTATTCTCCTTCCTGCCATTCCTTTCTTCGAGTTCTTTCTACTATGATATAAATCGTTTACCTTGCTATACTATTTTGAAAATTTTTACTTTTGACATATAAATCGGTATCATATACTACATACAATGAGCGGAATAGAACCACGACATGTTGAAGCACATCAAAAAGAGAGTAGTTCGATAAGAGATTTTGTATTTGGATTTGGCGACGGCATAAATACATCACTAGGACTTGTCGCAGGAGTTGGAGGAGCAGAAGTATCTTCCAACATAATCATACTTGCAGCCATTGTTGCAATGTTTACTGGTGCAAAAGCAATGGCAGTTCAAAATTATCTTGCTGTAAAATCACAAAGACAGATTTTAGATTCAGAAATTGAACGTGAAAAATGGGAGATGGATAATGTTCCAGAAGCAGAGAGAAGAGAAATAGAAGATGTGTACAAAGCAAAAGGATTCACAGGTCAAGATTTAGAGAAGATTGTAAACAAAGTAACATCAGACAAGAAAGTTTGGTTAGACACAATGCTTACAGAAGAACTCAAATTGAACTTAGAGATAGTCGGGAGTCCTCTAAAGAGTGCATTTCGTATGTTTGGTGCTTTTCTGGTAGGAGGAGTACTGCCAATCATTCCATATTTCTTTTTGAGTGGGCATGTTCCACTCTTCGTAGCAATTGGAGTTAGTCTTTGTGCATCTTTCATAATAGGAGCAATAAAGTCAAGGATTGCCAATATCAGCATGTTGCGAGGAGGGTTAGAAATGGCAGGGCTTGGAACTGGTATTGCACTCATAGGATATGGAATAGGATCAGAGTTAGGAAGTCTTGGAATCATCAAGACCTGATTTTCTTTCGAACACTTCTATTTGCAACATTGGCTGCAAATGCCCCTGCACCTATGCCATTGTCAATATTAACAACAGAGAGTCCCAGAGTACAACTTTGTAACATAGATGCCAGTGCTGCAACCCCTTTTTCCCCATAACCATATCCAACTGATGAAGGGACTCCAATTACTGGTATATCCACCAAGGATGAAACTACTGATGCAAGTGCGCCTTCCATGCCAGCAACCACCACAATTACATCTACTTCCTCACGTATAACTTTCTTAATTACTGGAAAAAGTCTGTGAATCCCAGCGATTCCAATATCATAGCTACAGACACATTTGCATCCCATAGACTCGCATACTAGTCTCGCTTCTTCAGCTACACCAATATCAGAAGTTCCTGCTGTTAGTATACCTACCTTTCCTCCCGTAGAACTTAATTTTTTAGAGAAGAGTATAGTAGTAGTATTCTTTCCTGTATGTATTTTCAATTTATTTTTTTTAGAAAAAGCCAATATTTTCTTGTAGTGAGATCTGTTTATTCTAGACACAAGAACAGAATCTGCTTTAGACAGGGTTGTAAGAATTATTTTCTTAAGATCCAAAAGTTCTTTTTTTTCAGCAAATATGACTTCAGGAATTCCACGTCGCAGTTTTCTACTAACATCAATCTTGGCAAAATCTTCAATTTTCTCAACAGAGTAAAGAGAAAGTAGTTTCTTGGCTTTCTGTACATCTATCCTTCCAAGATCTAATGATTCCAATATTTCTGTAAGATCCAATACTGTTTGATAATCAGAGTGTAGTTAAAAATTTAATCAGTATTCAAGACCTGAGATGGCACTTTTGACGCTTTCTACTCCCTTTTTGAACCACTCTTTTTCATTTGGATCCAGTTCTAGTTCTATTATTTTTTCAACGCCATTTTTACCGATAACTGCAGGAACACCAATAGATACATCCGAATAGCCATATTCTCCATCCAGATATGTTGCCACAGGAATGACCTGCTTTGTGTCGTTTAATACTGCCTCCATTATGGTAGATATTGCATTACCTGGCGCATGAACTGTGGCACCCTTAAGTTCTATTACTTTTGCTGCAACCTGTCTTGTACCTTGTACAATTTCTTCGATTTTCTCTTTTGACAATATTGAGTGTAATGGGATTCCAGAAACAGTAGAGAATCTTGGTAGTGGCAACATATTTTCTCCATGTTCACCCATAACAAGACCACGTATGGAGTTTCTAGAATAACCAGTAGACTCATGAATGAATTGAGTAAAACGCGATAAATCAAGCATACCTCCCATTCCAAACACTCGGTTCTTTTGAAATCCTGAAACTTTGTATGTAAGATATGCCATGGGATCTAATGGATTAGTCACGGGAACTATCATGGCATCTTTAGCATATTTTTGAATATTTTCTACAACACCCTTGACTATGGATGTATTTATTTTCAGCAGATCCATTCTTGTCATGCCAGGTTTTCTGCCAGAACCGGCAACAACAACCACAATGTCAGATCCCTTCATTTCAGAATAATCATTTGATCCTCTAACGTTTACGTCAATTCCTTTTTCTGCCAACATATGGTTTATGTCCATAGCCTCTCCCTGTGGAAGGCCCTGAACTACATCTAATAGCAATATTTCATCTGTAACTTTTCTTAGAGCTGTGAATAGTGCTGCTGCGCCTCCTACTTTTCCTGAACCGACAATTGTAATCATAAAAGGCCCTCCATGTAATCTCTAATTAAACTTGACTGTCCATACCAAACTCATAGTGATAATGATCTAGCAATCAAATTGTGAATCAAATTACAATTTATATGCATTTCAGTATGTTTAGGAAATCATGGTACTTGTAATTGACGCACAGGTGGCTGGCATTTCAGGAGACATGTTACTTTCTTCACTAATCGATATGGGTGCAAACAAGTCCAAAGTCACAGATGGGGCATATTTAGTTGAAGCATTTCTCAAAGGTTCTAAAATCACAAAGATAGACTTTGAAAAAACTGTCAAATATGGAACAGAGGCAACACATCTTGTTTTAGAGATAAGTGAGAATTATCACGAAAGAAAAGGAGTTGAGATTCAAGAATGCATTTTATCTACGTCAGACAAGATAGGATTATCTGAAAAAGCCAAAGTTTTTGCAAAAGAAAGCATAAGATCATTACTTTATGCAGAGTCAAATATACATGGAGAGCCTTTTGAATCAGTACACTTTCACGAAGCATCAAGTATTGACACTGCCATAGATATCATAGGTTCTGCCATTGCATTAGATGATTTGAAATTGTTTTCAGATGAAATTGTTTCAACTCCAGTGGCAGTTGGTGGTGGTACTCTGACGTTTTCTCATGGGATCGTATCTAACCCTGCAAGCGCAATTCTTGAGATATTTCGTGGTTCAGAGATAGCAATTTGTGGAGGACAGGTAAAAGAAGAACTTACTACTCCTACTGGTGCAAGTTTACTTGTAAATTTAGTAGACCGATGTTCAGAATTTTACCCAATGATGAAAATAAAATCAGTTGGATATGGTGCTGGAAGTAAGGATTTCGAGGGATTTCCTAATGTCTTAAAAATTGTCAAAGGAGAATCAATAGAAGAATTTCAATTAGATACCATTCAAGTTCTTGAAACAAATCTAGATGATGTATCTGGTGAGACAATAGGACATATGATTGACAGGTTAATTGCAAACGGTGCAAAGGATGTTACTGTAACAGGTGGCATAACAAAGAAAGGAAGACCTACTAATCTTGTTTCCATAATATGTGATTCTTCTGCTACAAACACCCTGCTCAACACCCTAGTTTCAGAGACTGGCACTTTAGGTGTACGAGTAAGATCATCTAGTCGCTATCTAGTTCCAAGAATAATTGTTTCAGTACCTATTGTAGTGCAAGGAAGGAATTTTACCGTAAGATGTAAGATTGTAAAACATGGGGAAACGATAAAACATTTCAAAGTAGAGTCAGATGATATCAAAGTGATTTCGGATTCATTATTATTATCATTTAAAGCAACATCAGATTTGATATCAAGTGAGGTCAAACGGAGATTGAACATAAAATGAAACAGCTAGGAGATCTAGTAAGTTGGTTTCATGGAAAAGAAAAAGCTCTGGTAGCTCTTTCAGGAGGGGTGGATAGTGCCCTAGTGGCATATGCTGCTCAAAAGGCATTAGATAAACAAGCTGTTGCGGTAACTGCTGATTATAAGACACTCTCCCAGGAAGAATTAGAGTCCGCAAAACGAATTTGTCAGGAGATAGGAATTAGGCACATAATTATTGAGTATAATGAACTAGATAATCCAGATTTCGTAAAAAATGATCAAAATAGATGCTTTCATTGTAGAACAGAATTGGCAGAGCATCTCCTTGCATTATCAAAAAAAGAAAAAATTGGCTTAATTATTGATGGTACTAATCTTGATGATCTTACAGAGTACAGGCCTGGAATAGCAGCACTCAAAAAAAATGGCGTTCAAAGTCCCCTAGTAGAAAGTGAATTCACAAAATCAGATGTTAGAAATGTTGCAAAAGTTATTGGACTTTCCATTCATGACAAGCCATCTAACTCTTGTTTAGCATCACGTATTCCATGGGGTAATACAGTTACAGCAGAAAAACTTGAGAGAATAGAGAAAAGCGAGATCATGATAAAGCAACTTTTTGGAGTGAGACAGGTGCGAGTTCGTGATTTTGGAAATAGTGCGAGTATAGAGGTAGACAAAAATGAGATTGTTATTTTAAACGATGAAAAGAAAATGGCAATATTAAGTAGGTACATGAATGAATTGGAGTTCTATAACATCAGGGTTGATCCTAACGGCTATAGACCAGGTAAACTCAATGTGATAACAGATTGATATATCTAGACAATGCGGCATCTACACCTGTTCATGAAAAGGTCATAGAAGAGATGCTGCCATATTTTAGAGAACAATATGGAAATCCATCTTCCATACACAGACACGGTAGACTTGCAAATATAGCTATTCAGAATGCAAGGAAACGAATTGCTTCACTAATCAATGCAAATAGCAACGAAATACTCATAACTTCTGGAGGAACAGAGTCAAATAATACTGCAATTTATGGCACAGTATCACAAAATAAAGGAAAACACATCATAACATCGTCCATTGAACATGATGCGATACTAGAACCATGTAAGCGTCTTGAAAAAGAAGGATATAGAATATCTTTTCTTCCAGTAGACAGGTACGGTTTTGTGAATCCTGAAGATCTCAAAAAAGAGATCTCAAGTGACACATGTCTAATTACTATAATGTACGCAAATAACGAAGTTGGAACAATACAGTCGATAAAGAGAATGGTTCAGATTGCAAGAGAGAAAAATATTATTTTTCATACAGATGCAGTTCAAGCAGTAGGAAAAATTCCCATAGATGTCAAAGAATTGGGAGTTGATTTGCTTTCAATATCATCGCACAAGATAAACGGGCCAAAAGGTGTAGGGGCATTATACATCAGAGATGGCGTAAACATATCACCTCTAATTTTAGGAGGCGGTCAGGAAAATGGACTTCGATCAGGCACAGAGAATGTGGCAAGCATTGTAGGATTTGGAACAGCATGTGCACTTGCAAAAAGTAACATGAGTGAAAATACAACTCATCTTAAAAAATTAGCTACAAAATTAATTACAAGAATATTAGATGAAATACCTTCCACTACTCTCAATGGACATCCAGACATGAGAACTCCTAATAATACTCACTTTACTTTTCTTGGAGTAAACGGAGAAGATTTGATAATAAAATTAGATGAAAACAAAATATCTGCATCTACTGGTTCTGCATGTTCTGTGAAGATACAAAAGGCATCACATGTTTTGAAAGCAATGGGTTTTTCACATGAACAAGTTACAGGTTCATTACGTCTTACCGTAGGAATAACAAACACAGAACAAGAGATAGATCAAACTGTGGATGTATTGAAAAAAGTAGTTCAGGAACTACGTGCTGTATCACCATACAAAAGTAAGTATAACTTTTAGCCTTTAGAAATTCAGTTATGGTAGAATTTGAATTTTGTATTGGCTTTGATTTGTAAGTGGAACTAGAGAATCCATTCCATCCCATATGTAAACTTCAGCAGAATAAACACCAGGCAAACTTGGTACCCAACTGATTGCTTGGTTTGTAGCTGATAAATTCACAAGATTACTATCTGACCATTTTAGGAAAATCACTTTATTGTTGCTATCCTTTATTTGAATGATGTATGAGATTTTCTGAGAATTTTGATATTTGTTTGAAATCATGCTATTGAAATTTATTGTTTGTCCAACATGTGGACTTTGTAATAGTGGTCTTCCAGAATGATCACTGACCTGAGTAGAAACAGAGATCAATGGTTTTGTTATCTTTGGTACAGATGGATTTATGATGTCAGTAGGTTGAGTTTTAGCAGGAACTGCTACGTTTGAGCCAATGATAACAGATCTGCCGTATTTATCTCGAAAGTCATGATACCATGCTTGTACGTTACCTCCGACAGGAGATATCAACTTAGTTTTATCCTCACTGCATATCCATGAAGGCATCTTGAAAATCCCTTTAAACACACCAGTACCTGGCCCAGTTTCAGTTAATGTAAAACCAGTAGCTGCAAGACCTCCATATGTAGCTCCATTTACTGTGCAATGTTGAAATCTAAACCCCTTAATCCAAACTTCTAAGAGAATGTTTCCATTATTATCTCCAACAGTATCATCAGCGGGAGAACTTGGATCATTAACACTCGTGTAAGTTATTATGGTATTAGCATCAGTAGCCAGATCTGGATCAGTAACTGTAATTGTAACATCAGACCCAATTCTATAATTTGGTGAATCAAGTGTGACTACACCAGTATTTGTTGGAAGATTGTGTTGTGCAGTAACTGTTGTAGTTGTTCCTCCTTGAGTACCAAGGACCGAAAAGTGTATTGCATTAGCATCGGTAAGTTCGGTATGTACTAGAAATTTAATATTGCTACCAGAAGTTCTAAGACTCTTGATCAGATTAGGATCAAATTGGTTTAATTGATTTATTATTGCATATTCGATTGTTCCAGAGAACACACCAGAATTAGCAGAAGTCTCTTGCAATTCTGCACGATATATGGCATTGTTTACTTGTTGATTGTTATTGATTCCAAAAGAAAAGAAATCAAGCACAATTGGTTGAGTATCACTTGGATTTGATATTGTACCTAAGGTATTAAAATTAATTTCTAAGAATACGGGTAGATTTGATGGCATCGACTTTATAGAAGTCACTGCAGCATCGCTTACCTGAAGTAGACCATTACCAGATACGATTGTTCCTGGTGTTACAATTGTAACTGGAGAGGTACCAATAGATCCAAAATATAGAGTCATCGTAGTACTGGAAAAAGATGTTACTCCGAGTTGGTGTTGAAAAGATCTTAGATCGTAATTTACCCAATTTGTTCCCTTTGAATTTGGTTGACTATTATCTATGAACAAGTCCTTGAGAGACTGGGCAGAAACACCAAGATTTAACGTGATTTTCTGAAAATTTGACATTGATTGAGACCGTGTATCAATTATTAGCCTTAATGAATTAGTATCAAAAACAGTAGACGGTACACTAAGTGAGCTGGAACTATTATAGAATTTAACATCAGAAGAACTGCTCAACGTTATGGGATTTCCAATTTTTAAGGTAGGTATTTTTGCCGAAGTTCTGAAAATATCCAGATTATCAACCAAATTGGAATTAATATTTTGAGTATTATCTACCAAAGTTATTGTTGCTCTTTGACCTGGACCAAACTGACTCTGACCATTACCAATAGCAAGACTTGCAGTAGAAGTACCTGAAACAATAGAGGCACTTTGAAGATTATATGTAATTGATCCAGAGTGATCCCTAGGAGCATTTGGTAGTGTTCCTATGGTAGATACACTAGCAAAAGAGCTCTGAAAAATTCCAGTATGGGGACCTGTTTCTACAAAAGTTACCAACTTGTTGTATACACCACTAAGAGATGAACTTGTTTGAACAGAATTAGTTTTCAGGTTAACAACATCTGATGTATCCATGCTCAATCGCCCATTATCTTTGAAACCAAGATTACTCAGGTATGGCACCAGATTTACTAGACCGGGACCACTTGCGTTCCTACCTGATTCTGCAAATGCCTGATAAAATGTAGCAGATGGAGAACCAACATTAAAAGTCCAAGAATCTTGAGATGTGGGATCTATACTTAATTCAATATCATTGATGGTTGCAAAAACATCAGAACCTGGCGGATATCCAGTTCTATCAAGGTTCAGCGAGATATTTGGAATATCAGAATAGTCAAGATCAACACTTTGCGTACCTGTTGATCTATCATATTCTATGTGTACAATGTTGCTAAGTGTGAAGAGTTGAATCATAGGCCATACGTTTTGGTTTATACCTATCTGACCAGATGGGACCTGTGAATTTGTGTTCAAAGAGGGAGAATTTCGTATAACATTATTTTGACTTGAGGGAGTAGTAGGTATACCACTACAGGAAGTGAAACCTGCTGTACCCTGTGTGGTGCCAGACAATCCTGCAGAATCTGGAATTGCTACACCATCAGTTTGAGATACATCCACTCCTAGAACAGTGGAGGGAGTAGAGTTTGAACAAAAAACTCCAAAATCAATACTTTGTCCAGACGAACCAGATAGTGCTGCTTGATCAGCTTGTTTTGCGCTATCAGTATTAGCAAAAAATGCATACCAATTTCCATCCGAACTCTGCGCCATCTGGAGACGTCTCCCATCTATTGAAACATTTGGTTGACCCATTGCTTGATCTAATTGATTATTATCTTCTCGTACAATAACTTCGATCACCATAGGTCCAGAGATATGATTATCAAAAATGCTATTTTCTGCAGAGACAAAAAGATTTGGATGATCTGAATAGGCGTTTGCTTCAGACGAAGAATATGTAGTAGGTACTATCAGTGATAAAATCAGAACAATTGCCAGAATTTTATACAACTTTCTTATGTAAGAAGACATACAAGATAACATTATCTAATAATTTATACGGGATTTCAGTCAGACTCATTTACGCACTAAGTTTTAACTAGGGTCAGAAATCAAATGCGATGTGGTAAAACCCAAACCAATTATAATAGTAAGTGGGATATTGGTATTAATCGGTATTGCGATAACTGCATATCAATCTCAAACAACTTCAGAAAATCTTTCAAATCAACAAAATACTCTTGGCATTGGAGCACAAATGATTGTTACAAAAGAGATGAGTCCAGATAGTAATCAGAAAGGAGTGTATTCTATCCAGATAACAGATTTTAAAAATGACGATAATGTCAAGGCAAGCATAATTGATCCAACTGGCACACCAATAATAATAAAATCTATTACGAAAAGCCCAATTCAAGAAATGTTCAAGATTGCATCATCTGGAAACTATACACTACAAATAGAGAATAAGGGACAAAGAGAAATCCAAGTTCTCGGAATTATTGGATATTATCCACAAGGTATAGAGTTGGCAGATATTTCAGGGTTCATAGCACTCATCATAGGCCTCAGTGGACTAGCAGTTGGCATGATGTACCTAATAAGAAATCGTGTCAGGTCTAGTTAAGAAATTGATCTAGTTCAGTCAGCCCATCAACTATATTTTTAAAATTATCATCACTTTCCATGATTTTGTTAAGTTTATCCATATCAACTTGGAAAATTTCCTTGTCATTGTTTTGATTTATCACTACAAACTTGTGTTCTAGTACATATGAAAGAAGATCTTTGATTTGATTTATTGTGAGTTGTAGTTTCTCAGTCAGATATGCAGAATCTTTTTCCCCTCCCTCAAGATCTACCAGAATATATGACACATCAGGATCTACTAGGGTTTCCATCATTTTTTGCTTGTCAAAACTTTCGCTCAAATTTATCAACTATTTCTAGAATGTAATACTTTTTTCCTGTTCGAAATGAAATCACTTATCAAAACCCTATCAATCTTTTCTGGATTTATGTAGTATGCTCTTCCTTTCAGATGTTTTTCAAGATTTTCAACATAATTCAACAATTCTGCTTCTTCACTTACCATGATGGTATCAATTTCAATGCCTTCTTTTTTGCATTTTTTTGCTTCTTGCAATGTCTTTGCTTCTACGGCAGGATCAACTTGTCTATACCTATAGCACAGATATACTGACTCATCATGCATATTGAGTTTTATATCACGTTCATTTTTTATTTTAGAAAGAGTTTGTTCATCAGGCCTATAAAAATGCGAATATGGTTTATCTGCAAGTATTGCATTTTTTTGCGATTCATCATCTATAAAACATGCACTAGGTTGACCATCAGTTATCATAACGATTCTTTTATTCTGTGAACCATCTTTCTTTAAAATTTTTAATGCAAGTCTTAAAGCAGCTTGATAATTTGTATAATGAAGGAAATTATCATTTGCATCATATGTTTTAAGGTACGGTATATCAGCTGGATTGATTTGTGATGCCAGTGAACCAAAGCCTACAATGTAAATAGAATCATTTGGAAAGAATTTCTTATTTAACACATATAGTGCCCATAAAGCCTTTTTTGCCGCTTCTATTCTAGTTCCATCTCCAGAACTTAGAGAATACTTCATTGTAGAGCTAAGATCTATGCAGTAAACCACCGCAACTTTTACCTCTTCTTTTGTTTCAAATTTTTCAAAATCATCAAATCGCATCTCAAGCGGGAATTGAACTAATTCATTTTTACTTTTTTTTCTCTGGATTAAATTTAGCATTGTGACAGGAACATTCAGGTGTTTAATATCATCCCCTACGTCGAGTTTTCTAGTTGTATCAAGTATTGTATCCCCTGATCCAATGTCTCTAGTTTCATGAAAACCAGAACTTCCCTCGTTAATTGCCTTCATTACATCTTCTAGCATTTTTTGTCCAATTTCAAAAAATGCTTTTTTTGTTAGCCATTTTTTATCATCTTTAAGATATCCAAGTTTTTGTAAGTATTTTGTTACAGGCTCACTATTACCATATGATTTTGTTTCTTGTTTACCATCATCTGATGTATCTTGTGAAGAAGAATTTTGTATCATACTGCCAAGTATATTTTCAAGATCTTGCATCGACGGTGTTTTTTCTTTTAAGGCCTGTGTTGCAACAGTTTTAAGAATTTGGTTGAGTGTTTCACTAGACATTTCCTGAGAAGAGTTTTCAGACTTACTATTTTCACTTGGAAAGTAGACAAATTTTGTAGAATTAGTTTGCAACATATTCACCTTCTTTCCTATCTAGAATTTTAGGCTCAACCCAACAAAGCCCATCAAGTACTAGCTCTACAATACCAGCTTTAAGCTCATTTTGTACACTTTCTGAAATTATCAAGGCATCAGTAGAAATTCCATATTTTTTAGTCTCGTTTACAAATAGTTCTTGGTCAGAAATGACCTTTGAATATACACTAGTAACTAAATTTTGTAGAGAATTAAAATTCTTTAATTGGTTTTCGTAAGAGGTGTGCATACTATTTGAACCAAGAATTGTTTGAGACACTTGGAATGATTTGCCCAAAAATTCATTTTTTATCAAATCAAAAATATTCGGATCTATGTCCTTTAGATATTCTAGTGAAGTATCCTTCATAGAATTGGAGATGATCTTTTGTAGAACTTTAGAACGATTTTCTGGAGTATCATCTAACTCAGCAAGTTCAAACTTTACAGATTGTGCAATTGAAAATATGTCACATGGTCGTGGCAATGCCAAAATATCGTGAGATATAGATCTAGTTCGTTCTGCTTCTCCCACAAGTAATTCCAGACTATGTATTCCCATTCTGACACTGACACCCTTGTCTTGATTTATTTCACTACTGGAACGAGCGGTTTGAACAATCCTTGTTAGGATCTTAAGTATGAATATTGGAATAAATGATCTTGGTATTTTTGCTTCCTGAATTATGATTAGCATTTCTTCTTGTATTGATCTTGGATAATGAGTTTGAATGTGGCTTTTCAGTCTATCATACAGAGGTTCAATTATTTTTCCAGAATGAGTATAGTCTATAGGATTTGCAGTAGCAAAAAATATTGTTTTTGGTTCAAATATAACAGGATATGCACCTGTAGTGAATCTACCTTCTTGTAATACAGACAAAAGTGCTACTTGTTTCCTAGTATCAAGAACTGGCAGTTCATCAATACAAAACAATCCATGCTTTGCTTGCATTAGCTGGCCAGGAGAATAAGATTCAATTTCGAACATTTCTGCACCATTTCTAGTTATCTTAATTGCATCGATTTGACCAACTAGATCTTTTACAGAGATATCAGGGGTGGCCAGTACATACTTGAATCTGTTCTTACCATCAATCCATTCAATTGGTGTGTCAAGTTTGTTATTACGAATTTTTTCCATACTTTCACCATTTATGTAAAATTGTGGAACAGTCATTGGATTGACTTTATCTTCTAATAAAAATATCAAATTGCTCGGAGGAAGATCCATCGGACAGTCATTTGTCACGCTGCCTCGGATTATTGGCATTGGAGAAAGTAGAGTATCTGCAATTGTTTGTGCTATCCTCGTCTTTGCTTGCCCTATCTGACCAATCAGAATCATATCGTGGCATGACAATATTGCACGGTCTAGACTAGGAATGACGTCATCGTCAAAACCCACTATTCCAGGATATTTTACACTCTTTGATTTTATCTTTGAGATTAAATTTCTGCGAAGTTGTTCCTTTGCATTGATTACTTTATAATTAATTTCTAGAAGATCCCTTAGTGTTTTAATTTGCTTAAAGTCCTCAGGAACACCAGCCATGATTTCAGTATACTTTGGTTTAGAATCATAACTTTGATTAACAAAATTTGCAAATTCCTCAGCCATTACAATAAATACTCTTCAAATGCGATTTAAAGTATTATTATTTTAGGCTCTGTGTAATTGACGAGACTCGCTTATTTTTGTTCTACCTGTTTACTTTCGAGACCTATCTAGGCTTTGCATAATTATAGATCGTTGAACTTTGGAGATGTGGAAAGTTAACGAATTGAAAGGATAAATGATTTATCTGTTTATAATGCATGTTCCCATCGGTGTTTTCTCATCCTTTTTTTCGTAAATTCTTGATTGCATATGCTACAGATCCATGTTGTTGTAGTTTTATGATTGTTACATCCTTCCCGTATAGTCATTCCACCAGAATAATGCCTGATTTTACAACCACATTCTAATGATTCCAAACCATAGATACCCATCATTTTCACGTTATTTTTTAGATTCAAAGTAATTTAATTCAGAAAAAAGCCCTTTTTATTGTTTTGAAATATTATACATGTAACTTGAATAGAATTTCTTAATTTATGATTTGGATATTAACTTGAAATAAATCGTGATATATTGTGAGGTTTTTTTATGAAGGAATAATCCATTTAACACATCAGTTCATCAACAGCATAGCGATACATAGTTTTTTTCTGGAATGAGTTTATTCCGTTCTTTCAAATATCGAGCAAAGTTACCATCAATAATTGTTTTTTCAATTTGGATAATTGTGGTAGTTTCCTTTATGAATTTTATTGATTTTTTATCTAATTTTGATAGATGCTTTAATTCTCCGTTTTCAGAAATTCTAAGTAAATCATTGTCTAGCATTTTATGATGATTTTCACAAAGCCAAATCCCATTATCTCCATTAATTGCATGTTTTATCTTATCCACAAATCCCAAGCGGGAATTTCGTTTTATGTCAGAAACAGACCATATATGTGCACCCGCTATCAATTCTGGAACCTCACACTGGCAAAATGCACATTTTTTTGCCCCCAACTTCGCTCCAAGATTGAAAATAAATCTAGGCGACCTTAAACTATTGTTATCTTCAAATTCCTTTTTCTCCATGGTTAGATCAGTTGGTATAACCTCAATATTCCGAAGAGATTTGATAAGATCTAGAGCTGGTTTTGGCAACTCGGATAAATTTTGTTCAACAATTTCATATAACTTAATATTCTTCACAAGGGACGAAGTTGCCAAACATAATAAAGTACTTTCATATTTATTTGCACCATATGTTTTACCATAAATTTCTGTAATACCCTCAGAATTTCTAGTTATATAGGTAGAATTATTACTACTGTTACGGCTTCTGATCTTATCTTTTATTGCGATTATGTCATCGCCTGTATAAAATGGAACTATTGTGTGTCGTACCTTGTTTAGATTTAAGAACTCAATACCTGCGGTTTTCATAAGTCTATACATGAACATAAAATAATCTGTTTCATGGTTTCTAACTGACGGCATGAAATAGAAACAAATTCTTTTTCTTTTTTTGCTATCAGAATGATATGCAATTAGAGCAGTAGGCATACTTTGAAAGAAAGAATTTCTTGATTCTACTTTAGTCTCAGAAAAAGAAACATAGATTATTTCACCATCATATTCAATTTTTGCCAAACGACCTTTGTTATAACCGCTATTATCAAATTCATAGGTATATTCGGTGAGTCCTGTTACCCGTTTACAAACATCTTGTAATATTTCGGGAGTTAGAATATCAGAATATCTATAACCTCCTTTTTGTGAGTTGTTTTTTATTGTGAAGTGTGGCTTTTTTTTGATCATAATTTACAATTAAAACCTCTTTCCTGTTACCCTCGCCAAAAACTTTTGGATTTAAGTTTATTAAGCTATATCCTTTGTTTTTAATCCATCGTTTTACTTCCTTGTTAATTTTTCCTTTATGTTGCAAAACATAAGAAATCATGAATTTGTGTTTATTTTTATCCAATTCGTCTACGGTTGTTAAAAATTCTTTTTCTAATTCTTTTGTCCATCCAAGAAATCCTCTTTTTCCATCATTGTATGAACCTGTTGTTAGCATATAGGGTGGATCCATGTAAAGGAATGAATCTTTTGGCATATTTTTCAAGAGATTAACATAATCTGAGCATTCAAAAATAACATTTTTCTCTTTCAAAACTCTCGAAAAACTTATCATCTTTTCAAGAACTTTATCGTTGAACCACCTCATTCCAACAGGATTGTTGAAACTATGATTTCCATTAAAACGCATTTGTTGCTGATAGCCATATAATATAATTGTGTAAAGAAGTCGAGGATCTTTTTTTTCTGGAGGTAGAGAGTTGTAATATTGACGTGCTTTCAAATAACTTTCTGATTTAGATTTTTCCAATCCGAATTTTTGTATTATCCTGTTCATATACATAAGATATTCGTAAGTGTCATGGACCTTAAATGATTCCAATATTTCCTTTACAAAATAATTTATGTCATTGTAAATGATTTTATTTGAATTTACATTCAACCCAACATTAAACCCACCACCAAATACGTCTATAAATGATTCAAAATTATTTGGTAAGTTCTTTTTTATATCCACTACCATTTTTGATTTGCTACCGATATAATTTAGCGGTGATTCATAATTTACTTCAGCCAAATCTTTTTTTTCTATGAAGTACAGATATTCAAAATGCTCTTTGACACTCTTAGTCCTCCAATTTCTATATTTTTTGTAATTGATTTTTTTACACGTATAGGTATCTTCTTTACCATAGCGTTTTAGGCTGGCTTCAATAAAACTTTTAGACATTAAGCCACCCCAAGCCGATTGATCGTTAATGTAGCTAATTACTATGTACTTCGCCTTTGTTTTCGCTAAAATTCTATCAAATAGAATATGTGCCTTATATTTTTTTGACCAATCCGATCTCAATGGTGCAGTAGTTCGAGAACCAGTAATTGGACTAATTTTCGGATTATCATTTAATATCAAAGTTTCAAGTAAATGATATTGGGTTCCATATTGATTTTGAGTGTATGGCGGGTCTATATACAGAACATCACAATCAATTTCTGATATGATGTTTTCAGTCTTATCATTGTAGAATGTCAGATTATGGTGATTGGTCTCATTTGAATTGACCTTAACAAACTCAATAGGTTTTTTTGCACGTGGATCCCAATGTTTCAGAAATGCTCCATAGACTCCTGCGGTATTAGATACAGTTGATACAGATTCAATAAGACATGATAAGAGATAGCAATATTCATCTTCCGAGATCAAATTCTTATTTTTCCATTCTTCAATTTTTTCTCTGAAATAATCTATCCGTTTAGCATTTTCAGGAGAGAAATACATTCTTTTGGAGCCAGCAGGAGAATAGTTTTTGAATATAAAACCTTCAGTTTTTTCATCGTTAGAATTAAAAAACTCAAAAGGGTCAAAACCAAGTTTTTCAAACTTACAATCTCCTGCACAAAGACGACCTCGGGTGTATAAAGTAGACCAACTAAGTATATCGTTGACTATTATGTTAAATGCTCCTTTCAAAGCATCAGAAACAGATCCAGTACCACAGAAAGCATCAAAAAATGTTAAATTCTTGTTTAGTAATCCTTTTTGTTCTAATAATTTAGAGATTTCTGGAGTTAGTAATTGTTTATTACCTATGTATCTCAACGTTCATCACCATATCCATAAAATTAATAATATCGGATTCTATAAATTTTGAAATTGCCGTACTATGTTTGTTATAGAGTTTGAAATTTGGTATTATTTTTGTGAGTTTTTTCATTTCTTCTTATTTCTCCTTGGTTTATTCCAATAAGGACTCTTACATTTCGGACAAATCGTAGGTTCCCCCTCAGTAGTTTCACGTGGAACCCATGAATGCTCACATCTCTCACAAACCCAAGCCCACACTTGTTTTCTTCCCATGGATATTAGCTGTATTATAGGAATAATCTAATAAACATATCGTAATGAACTATTCTTAATCCACAATGTTTATATGATCTGTACACTATACCTATTAGGTATATGATGAAGCATGATAATCCTAGAAGAGAAAGAGGAATTGAAATCGCAAACAAAAATCAATTTAGAAGAATCGATGAACACACTTACAAAGTAAAATCACAATCAAGCGATAAGGAATATTCGGTCATCTCAAGTGAGTCAGGTTGGAATTGTTCTTGTCCTGATCACACTTTCAGAAAGGTGTGTTGTAAACACATTCACGCAGTAGAATTTTCACTTCAATTAAGAAAACAGGTTGAATCTGTCGTAATTAATCAAATAGACACAAATCGCTGTAAATTCTGCAATTCTAAAGATATAATCAAGAAAGGATTACGAAAGAACAAGACCTATAACTTACAGGTTTACAAATGTCAAATTTGTAATAAGAGATTCTCAATCAACTTAGGCTTTGAAAGAATGAAAGCCTCTCCACAAGTGATTACTTCAGCTATGCAACTCTACTTCACAGGTGAATCTCTAAGGAATGTTCAAAAATTCCTAGAATTACAAGGAGTAAAAATTACTCACAAGACTGTGTGGAATTGGATTAGAAAATATGTCAATTTAATGGAAAAGTATCTTGAACAAATTACTCCAAAGGTAGGCGAAAAATGGAGAGCAGATGAACTATACCTAAAGATCAAAGGCAATAGAAAATATCTCTATGCACTCATGGATGATGATACCCGTTACTGGATTGCAAAACAAGTATCAGATAACAAGGTTGTAGATGACATAAGCCAAATGTTGGCTGATGGTAAAGAGATTACAGGAAAAAAACCGAGTGTATTCATTACAGATGGTGCAAACAATTTTGTCAATGCTTGGAGAAGTGAATACCGACAAAAGAACTCATTTGATAAGAAAACAGAGCACATACGACATATTCATTTTAAAGAAGATAACAACAATAACAAGATGGAAAGACTGAATGGAGAAATTCGAGACCGTGAGAAGGTAATGCGTTCTCTCAAAAGGGTAGATTCTCCAATACTTTCAGGTATGCAGATTCATCATAATTTTATTCGTTCTCACATGGCATTAGATGGAAAGACACCTTCGGATATGGCAGGAATCAAGATTGAAGGAGATAACAAATGGATAACCTTAATTCAAAATGCTAGTAAATCATGATGTGGAATCTATCAAACCAAAAAGATTTTCAGAAGTATATCCAAGGGAATCAGTTGCTTTAGTTGATGCACTAATAAAAACAACAAATCATGAACTATTTTATTGTGGAAAATGTCAAGAGCCGATTAACACAAGCGATAAAACATATCCACCAAAGTTTTGTACTAAATGCGGTATCGAAATAGATTGGTCTGAAAGATATAATGACCGTAGAAAATCATGCTCAAAGTGTTTTATTGGACATAATTTTGAAGATAATTATTGTCGAGTCTGTGGTAGTGAATTAAAGAATCCTGAAGAAGATAGAAAATCAATATTCTGAATGACGCCAAAGGTCTCGAAAGTAAACAGGTAGAACAAAAATAAGCGAGTCTCGTCAATTACACAGAGCCTTATTTTAGCATGGTTTTTATCGGGGATACAGGGGATTTTTTAATACTTGTCTTC
The DNA here is from genome assembly GCA_028867275.1 of Nitrososphaerota archaeon. GTDB lineage: Archaea > Thermoproteota > Nitrososphaeria > Nitrososphaerales > Nitrosopumilaceae > Nitrosotalea. Next base: position 5,717 of record JAGWGU010000019.1, on the reverse strand, counting down.
ACAGGAGTTCAGACACATAGTTAGAATTGCGGGTAAGGATATTCCCGGTGCCAAAAAGACCATCATAGGGGTTGGTCAAGTAAAAGGAATTGGTTATAATTTTGCAAAATCACTTTTAGAAGTATTAAAAATTAATCCCAATAGCAATGTAGGTTTTCTTACAGAATCACAAGTAGAAGAAATAGAAAAAGCAATGAGAGATCCTACATCTGTTAACATACCATCATGGTTTCTAAACAGACGAAAAGATATGGATACTGGAAATAACTTTCATCTCATTACTTCCGACATTGATTTTAATGTAAGAAATGATATTGAACGAGAAAAAGGCATGAATAGTTGGAGAGGATTTCGTCACACATATGGATTAAAAGTTCGCGGACAAAGCACACGTACTACTGGTAGAAAAGGTGGTGCAGTAGGAGTCAAGAAAGGAGGTAAAGTTTTACCAGCTGGTGCACCTGGTGCTCCAGCTGAAGGTGCAGCGGCAGCAGCTCCAAAGGCTGGTGCAGCTCCTGCAGCGGCAGCAGCTCCAAAGGCTGGTGCAGCTCCTGCAGCGGCAGCAGCTCCAAAGGCTGGTGCAGCTCCTGCAGCAAAACCAGCTGCTGCGGAAAAGAAAAAGTAGGTTATAGCAAATGGGAGATCATCCAAAAAATTCACGCAAAATGTGGAGGAAACCAAAACGTCCTCTCAACTATGATTTACTAAATGAAGAATTACATGTTTTGGGTACTTTTGGACTCAAGAACAAAAGAGAATTATGGAAAGCACATACAGAACTTTCTAGAATAAGAAATCAAGCTAGATCACTTTTAGCTTTAACTCAAGATGTCAGAAGTACAAAGGAACCAATACTCATGAAATCACTTGCAAGAGTTGGTTTAGTCAAAGAAAATTCAACATTAGACGATGTACTCAATCTAAAAGTCACTGACTTTTTATCAAGACGATTACAGACATTCATCCAGAAAAAAGAATCAATCAAAAGTCCATATCTTGCAAGACAGATTGTAGTCCACGGTCACGTAATGATTGGAGAAAGAGTAGTCACTGTTCCTTCATACACAGTAAAAGTAGAGGAAGAAGATCAAATTCACCTATCACCTGAATTAGACCTCAACAAGGCAAAACAACAACAACCTGTTCAGGAAATAAAAACCGAACAGCCATCCGAGTAAAACACACGCAATCATTATTTATCAAGAAAATCTATAATGTATCAATATGTGCTCAATCATAGGATATCTAGGCATAAGTTCAGCAGCTCCAATAATAGTCAAAGGGCTAAAGAGAATGGAGTATCGCGGTTATGACAGTGTAGGCGTTGCAACTTTTTCAGAACACCAAATCAATGTAAGAAAAGGCGTAGGCAAAGTAATAGAAGTAAATAAAGCAGCAAAATTAGATGAACTTTCTGGAACTATAGGAATAGGACATACGAGATGGGCCACTCATGGAATGGTGACTGATGCAAATGCTCACCCACATCCATCAAGCACAGGAGAGATAGCGATTGTACATAATGGAATAATTGAGAATCATGAGGAGTTAAAAAAAGAACTTCAAAAGCAAGGCTATAATTTTAAAAGCCAAACAGACAGTGAAGTAATTGCAAATCTTCTACAATATAATTATGACAAGACAAAAGAAATTAAAAAATCTGTAATAGATACAGTGGCCGAGTTAAAAGGCAACTATGCTTTTGTAGCAGTATTTCAAGATGGAACATTAGCTGCAGCAAGACTTCATGAACCGCTGATAATCGGAGTGGGAAAAGAAGGATATTTCATTTCAAGCGATGTGCTTGGCTTTGTAGAATACACTGATGAAGTAATCTATCCTGATAACAAGGAATTTGTAATTATTGATAGAAACGGATTAAAGATTTTTGATTTCGATGCAAATCCAGTACAACACCAGATAACCAAGGTATCAAAGGAATTTGCTGATGCATACAAGGGACAATATGCACATTATACTTTGAAAGAGATTTCAGAACAGCCAACAACAATATTGAATGCAGGAAACAATACAAAACTTGAGATTGACTTGGCTTCTGATTTAATAAAACATGCAAGAAATGTGTACATCACAGGAAGTGGAACAAGTTACAATGCAGCATTAATTGCAAAATTTCTTTTTTCAAAATATGCAAAGATAAAGGTTGAACCATTAATTTCTAGTGAAGCACAATTTTCTCCAGACATATTCGAAGAGAAATCAATTTTAATAGCAATATCCCAGAGCGGCGAGAGCGCAGACGTGTTAGAAGCTGTAGCCATTGCCAAAAAGACAGGGTCTAAAATCATATCAATAGTTAACATGATGACATCGTCGCTGGTTCACCAATCATCTATTTCCATGGGACTCAATTGTGGCCCAGAGATAGGTGTTGCAGCAACTAAAAGTTTCACATCACAACTTGCCGTACTATATAAAATGGTTGACAAGATATGTGAGGGTTGCATAGAATTGGATCTAATAAAAGTGTCAGAGGCAATCAAGAAGATCATCTCCAATGATTCTAAGATCAAGGATATTGCAAAGAGACTAAAAGATGTTTCAGATATTTACGTATTAGGAAGAGGTATGCATTATCCAATTGCTTCAGAGGGTTCACTAAAATTAAAAGAACTCACATACATACATGCAGAAGGGCTTCCAGGTGGAGAATTAAAACACGGCCCACTGGCACTAATGGACTCCAATTCCTATGTTTTAATCATAAATCCAAATGATTCTACCTATAATGACACATTGACATCAGCTAGAGAAATAAAAGCCAGAGGTGCCAAGATAATAGGAATTTCTGACAAGCCAAGTGAAGTATATGATTATTGGATTGACATACCTAGTATCAACGAGTCATTATATCCACTTGTAGAAATAATACCAATACAGCTTCTTGCATATTATGCAGCAATTGACAAAGACTTTGATCCAGACTATCCAAGAAATTTGGCAAAATCAGTAACAGTCAAGTAATTTTGGAATATTCTTTTTCAGTTAGATCTAGTAGACCTTTAGCATCAATTCCCGTTTTGAGCATACAACCAATAGAGGCACCTCCTGCTCCAGCACCTTCTTTTACAAACCCTTCAGCATATGAGCTCAATCCAGAAATTTCTGATTCTTCAAGTTTGAGTTTTGCAACTAATATAGGAATATCCATTATCTGCGATATAGTATCAGTCAGATTTGCAGACTTATCTTCAACTACATAAGAGGTAGTACCAATAGCTGTGTTCTTTCCTTCAAATCCCATACTTTTTGCAAAAGCAAGTACAGCTGCCATCTGTGTTCCACCAGCTAATAATACTCTAGAAATTTCAGAAGCAGTACTAAGAATACCTGCAATTGTTGGAATCATCGGATCACCTAATTGCGATATGATTTCAAATGGATCTTTCGATTGTAGTCTTTTTAGGGCCTCCTTCACTGTTTGAATCTTGAGTCCCACAGGATTCTGTGGCATACTGCTGCTTACAAATCCCGTAATGCCAAACCCTTCAAGCACACCAAGAGCTGTTGTAGTACCACCTGGAATACTTTCACCAATTATAACACAATCAGTTGAAGCCCCAAGGAATCTCCCAATTATCCTACCATATTCTACTGCTTTTCCAACTTCGTCTAGGCTGAGAGCAGGTTCTTGTCCGATATTTTTTCCATAACTCAAGCCCATATCCATGAATGGGAGTTTTGGAGATACTTTGCTACCAGCGTTTATTATTACACTAGGAATACTTGCTGCTTCTAGTGCAGTTTTTGTCAACAGTGCAGGAGTTGGCTTTCCATCAGGAGTCATTGGAATTACTGAGATACTCCTACAATACCCATAGTGAATAAATTCAGCATCAGCAGGTCCTGTAAATTTTATCAGATCAGGATGTTCTCCTGCCATGGTTATTCCAGGTATTTCAGATGTTGCAGTATAGGATATCACTAGAGAAAAAATGAATTTTTTTTGTTCAGTTTGTTTAATGAACTCTAGACCTTTTTGTTTATTCCCAAGTATTTCTATATCTTGCAAAGACTAATCACTGCCCATAAAGTCCAGGAACTCTGATTCTGTTCTGGATTGTAATACAAAATTTGTCTTTTTTTCTTTGTCTATGGTTGAGTTCGGAGAGCTTCCATAATTATGTCCAGGATACAACACCAGATTACCGTCAAGCTTGTAAACAATATCAAATAAGCTATGATAAAGTTCTTTTGTACTTCCTCCCGGTAAATCAGTTCTACCACAGTTTCCTACAAAAAGTGTATCGCCTGAGAAGATTTTTCCATCTCCAATTAGACATATGCTATCTTTTGAGTGCCCAGGGGTGTGTATCACAGTAAGTTCAGATTTACCAAATGTTATTTTCCCTCCATCGGATATACGCACGTCATTTTTCAGAGTAGAGGCTTCATGTTGCAAGATTTTAGATTTAGTGTATTTCACAATTGCATCGTTTCCGATAGTATGATCAAAGTGATGGTGTGTGTTTATGACGTATTTGACGTTTAGATCATTTCTCTCTATGATATCAATTACCAGTTCTAAATCCCACGATGGATCAATGACAACAGACTCTTTTGTCTCTTCATCCTCAAGAACATAGGTGAAGTTTTGCATATTTCCCACTTGAAGTTGATATACTTTCATGACAATACTCCAATTTCCGCCTCAGGTGGAATTCCTATTTTTTCAACAGTTATTTTGCCACACATATCTTGTCCTTTTAGCATCCCAATTTTCATTTTATGAAAAGTTATGGTAACATCTGCTTTAACACATTTGTCATTTACTACTCCTGTATCAGGATCAAGACCTGATGGCACATCAACAGCGAATTTGAAAGCACGTGATTGATTTATCACATCTATTGCGGAGGAATATGGTTCTCTGATTTTTCCATGAATTCCAGTTCCAAGTATTCCATCTACTATCACATCTGCATCATGTACAATTTCGTCCGTAGCAGATGCGAGTATAAGATTTACAGAATTCATTTTTTCCAAGATTTTCCAGTTAGATCTAGATTCTTCTGTTTTTATCTTATCAGGATGTCCCAGAAGTATGACTGTAGGCGTACAGCCATAAGCGGCCAAATGTCTAGCCACAACAAAAGCATCTCCCCCATTATTTCCCAATCCAGCAAATACCATTATCTTTTTTGATGCCAAATCGGAATAGTGTTTAACAATGTGTCTTGCAACAGACGCACCAGCATTTTCCATCATCAATTTTCTAAAAAAGCCCATTTGATGTCCATTCTCTTCAATTTGCATCATTTGTTTTACAGTAATTTCCATATCAATACAGAATTTTATGTCAAATAAGGGCTTTACCAAATATAGCACATTCATACACAAACCATCATTTTAAAACAAGCCTCAAGATTTGTAGAAATGTACGAATAACTTTTCAGCCCATTAACTATGATTCAACATCATAACATATTACAATAAGGCAACTGCATTATCACTCACCATTATTCAAATAACAAAAGAAGGAACAAAATTCAAGAGATTCAGACCTGATAGAACCGTAAATAGGACCACACATTTTTCGATTATGTGCGTTGTTTTGAAATCATTAATGCGGGAGAAGGGATTTGAACCCTCGAAATCCTAAGATACTAGCCCCTCAAGCTAGCGCCTTTGACCAGGCTGGGCGACTCCCGCAATTGGTTTTACCCATGTATGGTTTTTATAAGCCTTGATTACTT
>JAGWGU010000018.1 GCA_028867275.1 Nitrososphaerota archaeon | reverse complement strand
GAAGCCCAGATGTGCTATGTATCAATTTCAACAATAACAGATTATGATGTGTGGGCAGACAAGCCTGTTACTGCAAAGGAAGTATTAGAAACTCTGTCTAAAAATGTTGGAACAACAAAGAACATACTTTCGTTGCTTTTTGATTCAATACCACAACAACGTGGTTGCTTGTGCCACAAGGCATTTGAAGAAGCCCAGTTCTAGCCATCTGCAAAAGATTCTTTTTTGAGTCCTTCTGGAAGTGTAATATCACCACGAACAAGCCTTTGCTGCAGTTCGTTTATCACGTCATTTACATCATAGCCAAGTTTTACAAGACTCTTTTCTACAGTCTTTGAGATCTTGGCACCAATGTTATGTCCACCAATCCTACCAAATGCTATTGCTTGGAACTTGAATGGATGTCCATCAATAGTAAAAGTACCAGTAATCTTGGCAGCTATTTGACTACCACGAACATTATTGATATGAACTTGAATGTCCATTAAGATTTAGATCTCTACTGCTTTGTTAATTGAAGTTTCGATGAGAAAGTTCCAGTGTTTATCATCATCAATCTTAAAGTCCTTTACCTTTAGTTTTATTACTTTTTCATCAACACATTCATGTTGAATTTCATCATTTTGTTTGACCTTGACCAGCTTCCACTTGTCCTTGTGTTTTTTAAGATTGCATAAAAGTACAGTCCACTTTTGATCAGCAGATATTTTTGGCATTCCCACATAGTCTACAATACTTTCTATTCCAAGTTGCTTTTCTTCACAGAAGATTTTTTTGCACTTGACACATCTCCATGTATCAACTGAACCTATGGTCCTTCTTTCATAATTCAGATTTGTGACTCCAAAGTACACTATTTCATGATTACAAGAAGACTCTTCGTCTGCAGACATGTTTCCTCCTCCATTATCGGTTATATTTAGTTCTTGCATCATCATATGGTTTTTCTAAAATAATTGAGATGTTATCTACCAAGAGATTCTTCTTAAATGGAATATTTTCCCTTTCGCACATTCTTCTATACATGTTGACAACAGCAAATCTTGGATGCATCGATTCAAACTCTGTCTTTGTAATGTCAATAAAGCCGCCATTTTGAATAAGGCTTGTTGCCACTTGGTGTGCCTCTTCCTCAGATATGTTTAGATTTTTTGCTATATCGGGTGCAGACATTTTGCCTTTTTTTACAACCAAGACATAGACTTTGGATTGTATTTTAGATAATCTGAGTTCTGAGACAATATTTTCCTCAACAGTATCAATGCTGACACTCACAAATATTGAGACTCATAATGCCATAAATAAACATGCCAAAATCATAGTTGAAATTAAATATGGAACACGGTCAATCTTCTCATGAGATTAATCATAGGACTAACTGGAAGTTCAGGAGTCTTATATGGCGTGAGAATGTTAGAGGTTCTCAAGCAATGCAAGGTTGACGTACATCTGATTATGACAGAATGGGCAAAGAAATGTTTGATATTAGAAACTGATTATGATTTGAAATATGTGAAATCATTGGCAGAGCACTATTCAGATGATTCAAACATGGCTGCAAGTGTTTCAAGTGGAACCCACAAGACAGATGGTATGATAGTGATCCCTTGTACCATGAAGACACTTTCGAGCATTGCCAATGGTTATGAAGAGACTCTGGTTGCCCGAGCTGCTGGAGTTACAATGAAGGAATCTCGCAAATTAGTTCTTGTTCCAAGAGAGACTCCACTTACCAGCATACATCTTGAGAACATGCTCAAGCTTTCCAGAATTGGGGTTGTCATATTACCTGCCATGCCAGGTTTTTACAACAGGCCAAAAAATATCGATGATATTGTGAATCACGTGGTAGGAAAGTGCTTGGATCAATTTGGCATTGAGCATAATTTGTTCAAAAGATGGGAAACCACCTAAGATTCAGAATTATTGTAATTTTTTCACATAATTATAGAATACTTGTACGTTTGATCTTGGAAAATTCTACGAGTGTTTATATTTGGAGCATAGTTAAATCATACAGAATATCTTTGGCAAGCTACAAAAGCAGATACTCTAATGACAAGTCATTTGATTTCATAATTCCCTTAATGGTCTTGCTGTTTCTGGGCGTAGTGTACATGCTTTCACTTAGATCATCACAGGGATACGTCAGTTTCGTACTGATTGGAGTAGCTGCTGTGTTCATGATCTATTGGGTTAGAGTATTAAAGAAGATGACGGTAGAAAGTAGCACCCCACAATATACTCCAAAGGAAGCAGACACAAAGAATTGGGTTTACGACCTCATAAAGGGTGAAAAAGAGATAATATTTGTAGCAGAGGTGCCAGGTCCAGAAGACCAAGTAACTGTAAGACTGATTGATGGAATCTTGTACGTGCGAGGCTCGGCACATTTTTCAAAAGAGGTTCCAATTGAGACAACACCAGACATGGGAATCCATGATTTCAAGTACAGAAACGGCGTTCTTACTTTACGAATTAAAAAATTAGAAACTCTTTGATTCTTCTAGTTTTGCTGGAAGATACTTGTCTGTAATATTAGTAAGACCATACTTGGAGAATGCCTCAAGTTCTGCCTTTCTTTTTAATTTTAGAAAGACCTCAAGTTGTTTTTTCCAGTTTCCTTCTTGGTATCTAGGATCTTTTTGAAGGTCGTAGATTCTCTTTATGTCAGATTCAGTCATAGGAATTGTTGGGAGTTTATATTTTTCAATGTCTGTTGCCCACACACCTAGCCACTTGGCATCGGGTACAGTCAGCTCTCTTAGGTGAGCTGCATTTGCAGAACCAGATTTTATTACCATTGCAATGTGTTCGCCATACACATCACCGTCTGCCAATATAACTACAGGCAATCCCATTTCTGTATTCAATCTTCTCAAAAGATTTCTTGTTGATCGTGGAGCTTGACCTGCAGTATCAACAATGATAGCTTTGAATTTTTTATGAACTTTTTCTTCAACAAATCTTGTAAAAAGACCACCCTTTTCTATTGCAATGACAAGTTCTGCACTGGTATCAACAAGTTCAGCACTGCTCAAACTTGGGCCTATCAGATATCCATCAGGATGATCTGATAGATTCATTCTCTTTCCTTCATATCCTGGAACAGTATACTCTATGGTCAGATCACCAAATACACTGCTTCTTTCTTCAGGAAATATGTGAAATTCTTCACGTGGACTTGTTAGTACAGCTTCTAGATCCACTATGATGTTATCAGATTCTGGCTGATCTTCAAAATCAATACTAAATGCCTGTGATGAATAGTAAATGTCTCTTAATGTAGAGGACTTTCCTTCTCGTACAAGTCTATTGACAAAGAAAGCAAGCCATGCAAGTTGTGTATAGGAGCGCAATTGTGACATGTTTCTAGAACTACGGACAGCACTTGCGTTACCCAAGATGTATTGTCTTATTTTTTTGTCATAAACAATATTACTTACAGACCTACTTGGTATCACAAATTGTGGGAATTTACCTTTGTCAAGATTTTCATAAATGTTAAGACCTTGTTGTTCCAACAGTGACAGCAATCTTTTCTTTCTTGTCTCTGCGGTCTTTGCACTAGACTTGTTCTTCAATCTCACTTCCCATCCTTATTAGTTGGTTATAATTTGGTTCTTTTTTCTTACCAGCAAGTTCAGTAGCAAACTGTGCAATGAGCGGTACATATTTTGAATAAAGATTTGCTCTCTTTTTTGCCATGTCAGCTGCTCCTTGTCGCGACATGTGAACTGCTAACTTCCTTGCAAGATATTGTAATGCATTCTTTAATTCTCTTTCAAGTTCAGGTCTATCTGCAACATTTTCTTTTCCTACTGTCTTGTATGGAATTCTTGTTGAACAGATATGTGATACTATGACAAGTGGGGGATCTCCTTTTATTTTGTATCTTGCCCATTCAGTCTCGTTAACTATTTTGAGTACTACATCACTTCCTTCATCATACAAGAGCGGTATACGATTTGCAAAACGGTAAACCTTGAGACCATTTGGTGGAATATCTCCACCATAAGCAATACCCATTTCAACTATGAATGGAAATCCAGAATATGCCGAAGCATTACGCTGCCACACTGCTGCAAACTCGGGATTGAAAAACTTCATAATTCCCTTTGAGAGCGGTTCTTCTCCAAGAGGTGCTAAACAGCTAGGGTCGGGTGCGAGAAATTCCTCAAACTTTTGAAGCGCATCTGCTAGTTTTACCAGTTCCTCGTTTGTCATACTGCCTATTCTCTTATCTGGCTTGAATTTGGCAAACTCGCAGAATTTTTCTGCAGTGGTAGGTCCAACCCTTTGAAATCTTTTTGTTAAAAAGGTAAGAAGTGTATCTCCCTGAACAGTGCTTGCAAGCTGCTTGTAATATGGGCTATCTGGGTTCAATTCTACTGCATGAGACTGGGATTCTCCAAAGTCCCAATATGTGATAGTTCTATTTGCAACATCAATGTCATCGATTCTGATTTTTTTCAATCCTTCAAAATCAATATCCAGAAATGACATGACTGAGATCACAGTTCGTACAGGTCTTGAGATATCAGACCAGCGTTTCTGTGCGCGCTCTAGAATTTCTTTTGGAGAGAGATTTTTCTTCAAGCTCAACTCTTTTTTGATTTTGTCAATCATTTTGTTATCTATAGTTGGAATCTGATAATGTGTATCTGTGATCATTCTTCTAATGGTCTCAACATCAATACCATGTGGATGAGGTTTGATCACAGTGGGGGGACGCGGCATGTCTTTTACAATTCTTGGATAATGGAATTTTTCACCACTTGGATCTTCAAATGTTATTGATGCGTAAGGGGTGATCAGAGAAGTTTGGTATACATAATCTCTGATTTTAGATCCTGCCTTTGAGTAATCACCTTCAAGAACAATACTTACTGTAAGACCTGTCTTTGATCCTTCCTTTGTAGTATGCTTTTGTATAACTGGTTTATTTTTCTGAATGTCAAGTAACATTACAAATTCATCAAGTGTTTTACCATCAGAACAACTCTTCACAGTAACTGGTTTGTTTGTAGTTATCTGACCATAGAGTATTGCCATGGTAGCACCAAGACCAAACATACCTCTTGCTTGCTTGAGACCAAACTTGGAACCATAAAGGACAGTACCAAAAGCAAGTGGAATATGTTCTGGATCAATTCCAGGACCATTGTCCTTTACAGTCAAGATATAGTGTTTTGGATCTGCTTGCTCAGGATCCACTGCTTTTATTGAAAGATGAATATCGGGAAGTATTTTTTTATGATCACATGCATCAAGCGCATTTTCTACAAATTCTCGAACCGAGGTGTAAAGTGATCTGGTTGGATTACTAAATCCTGCAAGATCTCTGTTTCTATAAAAGAACTCACTTGGAGATATTTGGCTAAAGACTTCTTTACTCAAGTATGTTTCCCCCTTCCCAAAGCTGAAGTTTTTCTAACTTTTGCCTACGTCGTGATTCTTGCAAATCATTGTAAACTTTTCCATGAGTACTACCACTTGAAATTGAGGTTATTGCATTTACGGCAGCCTTTAGCTGCGTCCCGTCTCCAATTATGGCCACAGTCCTACCATAAACAGATACTTTTGCACCGCTTAGATCTTCAATGTTTTTCCTAACGCGGCCGCCTTCTCCTATTATTCTGCTCTTTATTCGTTCAATTTGTGCAGATGACCTACCAGCAAATTGCCTCAGATCCATGACATGCAACGAGGTTTCTTCCTGAACAAGACGCATGGCATTTTCTGCTGAAAATCCACGACCTATAGCCATCACAATTTCTTCAGCCTTAAATGGCATTATATTTTCAACGTCGCCCACTCCCTTTATGACTGTCTCGCCTGTTTGACCATCAATGGTCAATGAAACAGAGCAAATTTTTTCTATTTTGGTTTTTACCTTTCCAGATTTACCAATTAATACTCCAACACGATCAACTGGGATTAAGATAATTTTTTCAAAGATCATTTTGTAACCCTCTCAAACACATCAATTGGATTGTCCACTGTTAGTCCTCTCTTGACAAAGAATCTAGTAATATTACTAATATCTCTTTCAAGAAATTCTTTTGTTTTTGGATGCCTTATATCTACCGCAGAACCAAAATCAAAAACTACTGGTCCTTCTTTTGTCTTGAAAATATTGTACTCTGAAAGGTCAGCATGTACAAGTTCTGCTTTTTGATACAGATCTGAAATGATTGCTATTGACTTTTCATAATCAGTATAATCTACTTCAGATTCAACCAATGTGGGAGACGGAACACCACCAGATCCTATAAATTTCATTATTAAAACATTTTTTACCACGGTTACTGGTTCTGGACATGGAATTCCAGAGTTAAAAGACTTGCTCAAATTACGAAATTCTTTTTTGGCCCATAACTCTACAAGAGATCTGGTACCTCGCTTTATTTTAGTAAATCTTGGATCACCTATAAGGTAAGGATAACGTTTCTTAAAGTTAGATGTGGTGACAAGATAAATTTTTACGGCAAGGTCTTGACCAGAAGGATCAACTGCCCAATACATTTGTGATTCTTTTCCTGCACCCACTGCGCCATTTACATATGAAATAATGCCATTATTTATCATACGTGAGAGAATCATCACAGTTGACTTATCAAAGACGGCTTCAAGCACTTTGTTTTTGTCAAATACATCCTTCTCGGTTTTTCGTCCTCTTTCTTTTCCAGCAAGCCTAAGACTCATTTTTTTTGCCAATTTGTTTTGAAGTCCCAGATCAGATTCTTCAGTGGTCGAGTCTTCAGATTCATCTGTTTCTTCAGACAAACCTAAATCATTTTCTTCTATGACTTCATTGAATTCATCTACAGAATCTTCATTCATTTTGATTTGCTCCTAATGACAACACATCTAGTAATACGAACCTTGTAAAATTGATTGCTGTTAGAAATCTTGCGGTAAGAGTCCTTTTTGTTTTAACATCTCAACTTGTGAGAGTGTATATCTCCAAGTAATGTCTCCACGATCGTCGGATCTGAAATCCCATGGAGCAATTGTTACAACATCATTATCTCTTATCCAGATTTTTCTTTTTAATTTTCCTCTAATTCTACCCATTCTTGTCTTGTCATCTGTACATCGTACAAGTATATGATCACTACCCAAAAGTTTTACAACTCGTCCCAACATTTCGCCTTCTCCAGGCAACTGCATTTCCTTCAATTCACTTTCGTTTAGTACTTTTCGCTTACCCAAAATTCTCAGACAACAATGTGTTCACTACGTATATAATCGTTGTATTTTCAAAACTTGAAAACTATAAGAAAAGGAATTCCTTCAATTTCTTTTACGCCTTTTGCAGATCCTATTCCCATTTTGATTGAGAGATCAACTGTTTTTTTACCAACCATGTTAATTATCGAAGAGGTTCGTAGAAGAGATTCTGCTTCTTTTTCATCAACTATACGGTCTCCATAGTAACTCTTTGTAATGTGTATCTCCAGATCAGACTGTTTAACAGTTTTACCAACTAATTCAGCGTCACATATATTCAGCATCCTATTGCGCTGTTGATTCACCTGCTTAACGGCAAAATTCATTTACGCATATTGACCCTTTAGCGGGGATCTGGCTCCACACGCTTCACATTTGAGAAGGGTTACCCTATTTTCTTTTTCGACTCTTGTATCTGGACTTTTACATGTAGGACACTCCACATATTCCTTGAGATACCTGTTCAAAAGAGCAGAAAATTCATGAGGATCCTTTTTACCTACAAAGACTGCCTTGTCACCCCCAAATTGTGCTGGAGTTGCAAATTCTTTTGAGAGATATTGTAGAAGCTTTTCAGGATCTCTTCGCAGTATTTTTGGAAATTCTGAAAAGTTTCTGAAAAAGGTTCTATTTCCTTGCCACATGATATCTACTTTAGGTAGTTCAAATCTTGATGTAGAACCAGTCTTGGTTTGAGACACTTTATCTTGAATGTTCTTTAGTAATTTTTCATATTCTGCTTTTGTCAACTATTCCACTATTAGAATCGCTACCTATATTGATTTACATGGCAATTGCTTGCTTTGTACATAATACAGCATACAATACATAGATCTCAGAATTAATGATCCAGGTTGTTTATTGAAAAATATAACATGTTTTTACAGATTTTTGTATCAATTAGACACTAGTTTGTATCTTTAATTAAATCCAGTTCAGACAAGACCTGATCTAGATGAAGTTTGGTTTACCAGTCCTCTAAATCGACCCAGCATCATTTCAAGTTCTTTTTTCCTATCTTGAACATCTTGTGCCCCTTTAAATAATTCAATTAACATTTTGGAGTTTAGTTCAAGATCCTCATCTTGTAGAAATTTTGCGCCACCCCTGATTACATCAGCTGCATTTACCATCCTATCTATAGCATCCAAATCAAATGGGTTTTTTTCCAGTTTTTGTAGGCAATCAAAGACAAGTCGGGTCAATCTCGAGCATTCCTCGAAGAATAGGTTTTTGTGAGTCTCAATGAGTGCCATATCATAGTACCGTACATTCCCCATTTAAGGGAATCGCATTATAAAAAAAACCATCATACAGATAACTAGATTATTTTTTTCCATAACAAGTCTACCAAGAACTTATCCATATGTCCCGGACAGTATAATCGATGCCAAGAAAAGAATACAAAACAATCACAGTCAAATCAGAAGCTTTTCAAAAGTTTGTAAAAGCCACAAAGGAAGCAAAAAGAGCCGATCCCTCCTTAGATAACAGCATATTCCTAAATTTACTCATAGCCAAATACCAGAAATCTAGGAGATCGTCCTGACTATGCAGAATCATGAATATACCAAAAAGACAACAGGCATAACAATATTGAGTTGATAACATGTCAGTCACAGAAACCTATAACACTCCATCACTTGTAGAAATGTGGCAGTTCATAGATAGAAATCTGAATCCCATAGGCATGATGCCAGACAAGGCAAGTTTGGATTACATGCAGACTTGCAGGCTATATTTAGGATTGAGAAAATTAGACAATACATTTAGAGACACAGTACAGATTCAGATGTTAAAAAGTGAATTGGCATATTCTTTGTTGGAAACATTAGTAAATTAGAACACAGGCAGCACAATAATTGAGTCACTGACAGTCATTATAACCAAAAAAACATTCACCAGGATTCAATAAAAATGAGAACAGAGGACTGGTCAGAAATTGATATGATGTAAGAACATTGTAGAAAAACACAAGGAATCATGATGAGAAATTGATTGGAAAAAGAAGAAAATTGTACTAAGGCTTTCCTATTCGGAAGACATTAGTACCACATTTTGGGCATACGCCCTTTACCGCAGGTCGTCCGTTCTTTAGCTTAACTTCCTTTGGGTTTGAGATGTCGACTTTTTTTCTGCATTTTACGCAGTATGCTTGAGTCATTTCAACTTCTTACGAATGAAGTGGTATATAGCAAGGCGCTGTAAAAATTATTTCACTATACACTAGAGGGTGTTAAATTTTTACATGGCCTAATTCAGATCATAGATCTATTTTTTACATAAAAATATCAATTTTTATGGTATTTCTTATGAGGAAAGGATCCAACTCCATGAAATTAGCAAATTGGTCATGAGAATAAGCAAATTGTTGTAGTTATGCTTTTAAAAGCCACAAAGAGACTCACTTGAATGGCAAGTAAGAAAGGCATTATTATCACTGCTGCCATACTAGCAACCATTGCAGGAGCAAGTTTTGCAATATGGTTTCTGCCACAAAACCATGGTTCTTCTT
Source organism: Nitrososphaerota archaeon (assembly GCA_028867275.1). GTDB lineage: Archaea > Thermoproteota > Nitrososphaeria > Nitrososphaerales > Nitrosopumilaceae > Nitrosotalea. The sequence goes on along the minus strand of JAGWGU010000018.1, from coordinate 18,874 downwards.
TTGTGGTTTCAGATTACAAAAGCGAGTTAGATAGCATAAAGGAGCGACAGTCTCTCATCATTGCAAACATGGAGTCAAACCTCAAAGGATTGTTAGACAAGAGCATGTCCCCAGACAACTTTACAAGCCAGGCCCAAATCTCATCATCCCAGACAGCCTCATTGGTAAGCGAGATAGTAGGAAGCAATCCCCCAGCAGAATGGAAACTAAGTTATGGAGCATACTTTGAGTCCCTCAAAAAGTATAACGACTACCTAGCTGAGACAATATCACTTGCAAATAAGATCAAGGAAGGGGCATCTACTACAGACATTAATGATGAGATTACAAAGATGAATGCTCTCAAGCAAGAGTCAGACTCTTTGGCATCAAAGTCAAATCAAACTCGTCCATAAAATTACCAAAAGTATGAGATTAGAGTAAGATACCTTGAAGCAATTGTAAAAATCTATAGAAACTACATTAATTAATAGGAAATGCGATTTTCGTCTATACAATGTCAACAAAAGAGGCTGAATTACAAAGTGGAACAACTGAGACAAAGACCAGCAGACTCTTGGTAATCTGTGTTGACAGAGATGACGATATTGGAAGTAAGGCAGGTGTTGTTACTCCAGTGGTCGGACGCAATGCATGCATTGAGGCAGCACAGAGACTGGCATTAGAAGATCCAGAAGATGCAGATTCCAATTCAATTTTTGCAGCTGTTAAAACATTTGAAGATTTGACAAGTAAAGGATACCAAGCAGAAGTGGCATTAGTTTCAGGTACACAACACAAAGGTGTACAAGGTGACGAAAAAATTGTTTCACAGGTAAAGACAATTACAATGAAGTTTGCAGCAAATGGTGCAGTCATAGTATCAGATGGAGAAGATGATGAAAGTGTCATACCAATAATTCAAAATGTTTTGCCCATAGTTTCCGTAAAAAGAGTTGTAATGCGGGCAAGTAGATCAGTAGAATATTCTTATGCAGTGCTTGGAAGATATCTCAAGACAATAGCATTTGATTCGAAATATTCCAAGTTCTTTTTAGGGGTTCCAGGAATGCTTTTGTTGATAGGTGGAGTAGCTACAGTTCTTGGGCTGACCAGAGAAATATTTGCAGTTCTAGTTAGCATTTTGGGAGGAGCATTTCTGATAAGAGCATTTGATGTTGACAGAGCATGGACAAATTGGAACAAGCCTACACCCGGAGGATTCATACGAACATTCACACTAGTAGCAGGAATTGTCATGATTCTTGCATCACTTACAGCTGGTATTGGTGCTGCAGTACCAGGTGTTGCCACAAAACCTGATAGCATTTTGAAATTAGTTTTGAATCAACAAACAATTGGACTCTTCGTAGCAGGAATGTTACCTTTCCTTTGGATGGGAATAGGATGTATTTTTGGAGGTTCGTTGTTGAGTAGTTGGTTCAAAGGAAGTATTAGATCAATTACAGACATTCTAAGACTCATTGTACTAGTTACACTATATCCAGTTGTTTCTCAATTCACGGTTATCATGATAAAAGGAGAGAGCCCATATACTCTCGTTCCACCATTACTGCTTGGTCTTGCAGTAATACTGATATCAGCATCCTTACTCTTCCATAAATATAGAAAGAAGAAGGGTGGCGAAGTATTATCAGAATAAAAGACAAAGTTCTCAATTTGGGCGGTTTTTACAGTCTATACTCTAAAAGATTAGAGAGCGACATCCAAAGTGGAGATATGCCAAAGCACATTGCCATAATTCTTGATGGCAATAGAAGATGGGCAAAACGCAATCTGATTATGAAGATAGATGGCCATTTCAGAGGTGCTGATGCTGTAGAAAAATTACTGGATTGGTGTGAAGAGCTAAATATCAAAATAATCACCTTGTATGTGCTATCAGCAGAGAATCTAAACAGAAAAGATGATGAATTGGATTACCTTTATGATTTGATAAATGGAAGATTGCACAAGTTATACAACGACCCAAGAATACACAAGAACCGAATGAAGGTAAAGGCAATTGGCAGTATTGAGTTGTTACCAGATTTTCTAAGAGAAATTCTCAACAAGCTTGAAGATGTTACAAAAGATTATGACAATCATTACCTAAACATTGCAATAGCTTATGGAGGGCAAAATGAACTCGTTGATGCAATCAAAAAGATAGGGTCTAGAATCAAGGATGGATCTCTTGATGTCAATCAGATAGATAAAGAAGTAATTGAATCTAGTCTATATACTTCACATCTACCACAATCATCCCCAGATATGATACTGCGAACATCTGGCGAAAAGCGATTAAGTGGTTTTTTGCTCTGGCAGAGCGCCTACAGTGAACTTGTCTTTATGGACGTATATTGGCCAGAATTTAGAAAAATAGATCTCATGCGTGCAATTAGGACTTTTCAGAAAAGAGGCCGCAGGCTTGGAAAATAGAAATACAGGATGCAAGAAACTCCTTTTGTAAATGTTGGAAGAGAGATCTGCAGGTTCAATCATTTATCGTCAATCACCCAAAGGAAAGTTGTACTTACTTTTGAATTACCCTTCAGGGCATTGGGATTTTGTCAAGGGGAATATTGAGAAGGGCGAGACTTTCAAGCAAACGATTCTAAGAGAGATAAAAGAGGAGACTGGAATATCAGACATCACATTTGTAGACGGATTTGAAGACAAGATAGAATATCATTATCAACGGGACGGTCAAGTAATACACAAGGAAGTTGTTTTCTTTTTATCAAATACAAAAACAGATCAAGTTGTTTTATCACACGAGCATTTAGACTATACATGGTTAAACTTCAATGATGCACTTAAGAAGTTGACCTACAAGACTGCTCAAAAATTATTCAAAAAAGTCAAAGATCTATGATCTAAGAGTTAACTCTTGGAGTTTTTGCGCTTCAAGTTGAGGATTTTTTGAGTTCAGAATTGTCCTTCCTACAATAAGATAGTTTGCGCCTGCATCCAGCGCAACATTGGGATCCCCACCCTGAGTTCCAACTCCAGGCGAATAGATCTCAAATCTTCCCTTTGCCTTCTTGGCTGACAATTCTATGAGTTTTGGAACTGTTGCGCCAATAACTATTCCATCAACGTGTAATGAATAGGACCATTTTAAGAAAAGATCATGAATGTTTGACATTTTTCCACTAGATGGATCTTGTACTCTTAGGCCATATCCAAGCTTTGCTCCAGGATGACTCATGTGCACCAATGTTATTACACCTCTACTATTACCATGAGCGTTTTTAACAAGTTGTGATAAATTTTCTGGTCCCATTATCGGGTTGGCTATCACAGCATCAAATTCACTGTGCCATAGCCTTTGCAAAGTTACCATGTTAGTATTTCCAATATCATTTAGCTTGATATCAGCAATAGTTTGCAGACCAAAATCATGTGCAGTTTTGTTTATTTTTTTTATGCTTTTTTCACCCAGAGGTAGCAAGAGATGAAAATTAAATTTGATAGCACATAGATGATTTCCAAGTGTTTTGATATTTTTTATAGTGTGTTTTTCAAGCGACTCAAGATTTGTGTCATCAAGATCATTTGCCAATATTATAGAGCTTGTAGAAGAAGAATCCTGCATTCTTTTTCTAAAACCACTCATAGCTTGACTAGAGGATGCTTACCTTTGAGTTTTATTACTTTGAGGTACGAGTATCCATGGTCATTTACTGTATTAACAAAGGACGGTTCTGCACCATCTTTGCTAGAATATCTTAGAAACGGTTTTGTGGGCTCGGAATCAAGTTTGACATGACAAAAATATGAGGTTTCGTCTGATTCATTGAAATTCATGAATACGCCCACATTCCATCTATTACCATCTGGAAAAGTAAAGAGTGGAAATGGAGACTCTTCAAATCCGTAGCTTAGTTTTATCAGACTTGTAAGATCCTCAAGCTCAATTGGTTGGTATACTATCTCGGGAGGGGATGTTGTTTCAGGCTTGAGGGTTTCAGGAAGTGATTTTACTCGCACAATTGGAGAGTAGATATACATTGGATTTGACACGGTATTTACAACATCATAGTCTTCTTTTCCAGCCTTGAATCCATAGGATAGATAATGTCCATTTTTGTCTGTCTGCACATAATAATTGACAGATCTTTCCTTGAGAAGGTCCATCTGAACTGAGATTATGTTTTTTCCATCAAGTTCAAAAGAAAATGCAGTACGCGGAACCCTCTCTAGTGCACACACCATTCTTGAGAATTCAGTCATATCAGATACTTCAATGTAAAAAGGAAGTTTTGCCATGAGATTTCTCAAAAACTATCCACATTAAAAGTAGTCGTTTATGATTATCTTTTCTCTACTGTCTTCTGTCAATAATGTCGTTTACATCAGGTCCAGTACCAATTAGTGTGACAGGCACTTTGAGTTGGTCTTCAATATTTTTAATAAAATACTTGGCAGGAGAACTCAAATCCGAGAATGACTGCATGTGGGCACATTCAGGAAAGACCACATCAAGTTTGGTAATTCCTAACTGGGTTGCACTGTTTAGCATAATGGAACGCTTTGCAAGATCAAAATCAAATTCAGCTGCACGTCTTTGTCGTCCAGTTACTGTTCCCACTTCTTGCCATCCTTTTGCTATTGCCTTTTCTGGAGCAATTTCATTTTTTAGTGGACCTTCACCAACTCTAGTAACAAAAGATTTGAAGACAACAAGTACCTCATCAACGCTTTTGGGTCCTATTCCGACATCTGCACAGATTGCAGACGCAGTTACATCCTTTGACGTAACATATGGATATGTTCCATGCCATAGTGAAAGAAATGTACCCTGAGTTCCTTCCACGATTACATTTTCTTTTCTGTCAAGTGCAAAATTTACTTGATTTGGGACATCATCAAGATACAAAGTAAGAGATTCCACATCTCGTGCAAGTTTGAGTGTACGCATTGCCCTATCAGCATTAGCTGGTCCTGTACCAGTTCCTGTACTACCTATAGATTGTTTTAGCCTTCCACCAGAGTCTGTTGTTCTGTGTGATTCTTCAATTATACCACATTGAAAATCCACAAAGGATCTATCTTGTGTTCCAAACTCTTCTATTTCTTTTAAAAGTACTTCAGGACTTACTACTACTCCAGGTCCTATGAGCAATCTAGTACCCGGATTCAAAAAAGCGCTTGGCAGCATTCTAACTTTGAATTTTTTATTGTCATGTTCTATTGTATGACCTGCATTAGGTCCTACCCCACCACGAACAGCTACTGTGGGGTTATCTTTCATGGCAAGATAAGAGACAATCTTTCCTTTTCCCTCATCACCATAGAAACCACCAACGATAACTGTAGAAGGCATACACATGGTGAGCATAACCGGATATATTTAAGCCAAATCGTAACAATACGATTTTAGAATAGATCCAAGTCTTAGATTCACATGTCCTCTCCAAATTATGCAGGAAATATCATAGTAAATTTGGCAGGTCTTCCAGAATTTCTAAGAAAGCCAATACTGCACAAGAGATTATCAGAATTTTTTTCAATGACTCAAGAGGACAAGAAAGAGATCATAAACAATGCATTGCAAGCAGGACCCACCATACCATTTGACAAATTTTCTACCTTGTTTAAGACATGGCTTGAAACTCTTTGTAACTTATCCGAAGAACAAAGAACAATCATGTTTTCAAGTTATATCAACGAGATCACAAGCCATCCAGAAAAACTAATCGCCTTTAACCTAGATGGAATTTTTGAGATATACATGTCATTATCAGCAGAACAAAAATCCATAATTTCTGCAACCATCAGGAAAATAATTAGAACGTTTGATGATAAAGATAGAAAGAAACTTTACATGATTATTCCAGAAATGGCAAAAAATGAGATGGATATCTAGGTTGGCGTTTCTGGGTTTCTCTTGCTCTCATCTGCAAAATTGACAACGTCTCCTTCAGGAGTCATAACCCCTACAAACACTTTCTCATATTTTTTTACGACTTTTCTATGATCTGGCATCGACATGTCTAATTTCATTTCATTCATGACCATGATTCGATATTGTTTCCATTCAGCCCAACATTCATTGCAGCATGGATAAGTGGAGGCAAATGGATCAAGTTCAACATTGTCTGGTATTTCCTTTTTACATTTGGTACACGTTCTGACCATAACAGAGCAACAAAAATGTAGCAATTTAATTCTTTAAGAGATTAGCACGTACAAATTACATCAATTTTACAGCATGATCAGGATTGGAATTTGAAAGTCGTATATACCATAATACCAACTATTGCCTAATCTATTTCCGTAAAAGATCTTGCCAAGTATTCAATCAAGACGTGGTATTTCATGAGAGTTCTTTTGTTTTAGGCAACCGAATAGTAAATGTAGTAGGATTGTTTTTTACCCAAATTTCTCCTCCGTGATTTTTTATTATCGTATAGCAACTAGCCAATCCCAAGCCTGTTCCTAGTTGCTTTGTTGTAAACAGGGGCTCAAATATTTTGTGCATGTACTTCTCCGGTATTCCAGGTCCAGAATCTGTTATACTAATTACAAACGCGTTTGATTTGTCTTCCACAGATATTGTGATCTTACCTGAATCACCTATTGCTTGTATTGCATTGATGATGATATTTGACAAGACAATTTCCAGCTGAGCAAGGTCTCCCGTTATGGATACATCTTGTGTAGGGGTCACAATTTTAATGCCATCTGGAACAGAGATATTTTCAAGAGCGTGCTTTATCAGTGCACTTGAAGAAAACTTTTCAATTTTTAATGGTCTCTCTCTGACAAAATCCAAAACTCCTCCAATTTGATATTCCATTTTATCTATCGCCCTTGTGAGACGTTGTAATCTTTTATCCATATTTTCATCTGGGTCTTGAAGAGACATTAGAGATACCTCGCTTTTGATTACGGTGAGAGTATTTCTCAAATCATGAGATATTCTTGCAGCTAGGTTTCCTATAGCTGTCATCTTTTCATTCTTTAGTACGATTTCATTTGATTGTCGTAGTTTGCTTCTCAGAATTAAAATCAAGTTTATTCCTATAGTAAGTGAAGCTAAAAGTACTGGCATGATTTTTGTATTATAATTGAAATCATCAATTTTAGATTTTGCTGCTTGTGAAAGTATAAAGGAGGAGTAATCTGTGGTTTTCTTCCAGCCTATTTCATTAATAGCTATTGTCTTATTGTCTTTTACCTGATAGTCTTCCCAGCTTTTTTCAAACTTGACTAGATCTCCAGTTATTGGTTCAACCCAGAAAGTTGAATTCGTATTAGACAATATTTTCACATTTACATATTGAGGAAAAGTATAACTAATGTCTACATTACGTGTCTGAGATTTGAAAATATAGACATCAAGTCCATTAATCAGGTCTGTTCCTTGATAGACAAGTGGTGCATCTGCAAAAATTAATGGATGGAGAAAATTATAATTTTGCTTTTGCACTCCAGGTTTGAACCAGAATTGTTTTTCTGGCATATCCTTGTAGGTCAGGCTGTATGCATTAACGTGATAGAGTTGTTCAGAATGAAATACTTCTTTTCCTGTATCTTCGTTTATTCCACTTACAATGGACGAAATTGTTACATAGTCTCCATTAATACTAGTAACCTTTTGAATCAAAGATTCTTTCAAGTTAAACGATTGTGATAGATTTCCCCCAACTTTACTGGTAATCTGATCTTTTCCCTCCTGTTCTAGATAGATTTGAAAATCACGGTGTATTTTTTGAGATTCTGGAATATAGACTGCAAACCAAATTGCAACCACTACAATTGTTGATACGAACATGAAGAGAACTCTCTTTGGAATCATGCTTGAAAAAAATTTATAAAATGTCTATTAAGGTCCTTCGGCAAGTATCATTTTAAGAATATCTTACAAAAACTCTTCAACTTTAAACCAATTAAACATATCAGGTTGATAAAATATTGAGTGTTGTCTATCCCTTAAGAAGAGATAATAGGTTTACAAGCAATACATAGATCATGAAAATAAAATGTCCAAAATGTGACAAGATAGCAGAATTGGGGGACGACTTTTCATACGTAAAATGTTCAAACTGTTCACTGGATATATCATATGGCGAATATGTGAAACTTATTGCTTACAAGGATGCAAGATATTCTGATGTTTTGGGCGATTATGCCAAAGATACTGGCGGTGCTACATCCGGATCTCTTGATGATTGGTAGAAAAAAATCCACTGCAAGACTTATGTAATTTCAGAAGACAGCAATACCTAGTTTGGAGTTTATAACTTTTGCAGAGTCTGCCCTAAATCTTCTAGGCTTTGTAGTTGGACTAGTTTTGGGAATATTTGCATATATTGGATTTCGAAATACAGGTAGTCCAACACTTTTTAGATTGAATATTTCTTTTTTTTCAATCAGCATAGGATTTGGAGTGGTAGGATTTGGATACATGTTCGAGTCTCTTGTTTTAGGGTATGCCAGAATAGATACATGGATTCAAACATTAGGTATAGGAATTCAAACTGTAGGGTATTTTTTCATAGCATTCTCTCATGGAATAAAATCATTTTTTCCAAAGTCAAGATACTTCAAATCGATTGTAGCGCCTCTTTTCATCATACCGGCTAATTCAATTGAGCATATTATAAGGTCAATTTCTTTTATCCTATTGGTATATGGGACAATCGAGACAATAATGTCTTATATGGAAAATAGAAAGAGAAGTACTATTTTCGTAGCTGCAGGCCTCGGATTACTTGCACTAGGTGAGTTTTTAGGATGGTATTCAATTGTATTTCCAAAATCAATATTATATTTCATTTCAGTTTCTACAAAGATAGTTGGACTGGGAGCACTCTTCGTTCCAATCTCTCAGGTCCCATTGAGAGGAGGAGTAAGATTTGGCAATAGCATATAGAACTCACATGAGCATAATTGGGGATATACTTTCTACTACAAGGGATGAGGCACCTGATGAGTCAGGAGCTAGTGTAACATATCTAATTCGAAAGGCAAATGTCTCATATGCAAGGCTTTCAAAAATTTTGGAGACACTTGTTTCACAAGGCCTTTTGGAGCAGACAAGTTCTGAGAGAGCATGCAAATATAGAATTAGCGAAAGAGGCAGAGAGTTTCTTCAGGCATATCGTGGATTTAGAGAATTTGCAGATTCATTTGGACTGAGAATCTAACCGTCACTCTCATCAGAAATATCTTCATCATCTTCTTCTACGTCATCTTCAGAATCATCGTCAAATTCATCTTCAAAGTCGTTCTCAAAGTCATCAGACATAACAATCACACAAAATATTTTCCTATAAAAGACTTACACAGTCCCAATTGCATCATCCATCCAAATCTAGCTAGTTGGTCCTACCCAGCCATCACACGAAACGCAGATTTGCATTCCATCTTCATTTACGTAAGTTTCTCCGCCTGGAGGACATTGGCATTGCGGTATTTCATCCATGACATACTATAGTATGTGCATCAATCTTATATCATTTTCATAAAAAGAGATAATTTACTATTAAACACCAAGAAAAATCGTGATCTTACCGTGCAATGATACAGGGATAAAAGACGCTTACGATATCATACAAAAAGGAGGAATTGTAGTATTTCCTACCGACACTGTATACGGAATAGGCTGTGACCCGTGCAACCAAGATGCGGTCAACAAGATATACACGATAAAAGGTAGAGAGAAAATAAAACAGCTCCCTGTTTTGGCATACTCAAAAAACGACATTGAAAACATTGCATTTTTTGATGAAATTTCTAAAAAAATAGCAGACAAGTTTTGGCCCGGTCCAGTTACATTGATTCTAAGAGTCAAAGATAAGAAAATTGAAGAAACACTTGATCTAAAAGGCAAGATTGCTGTGAGGGTTCCTAACCACCCTTGTGTGCTTGCACTTTTAGAAAAATGCAGATTGCTTGTAGGTACTAGCGCAAATTTTTCCGGGCAGCCGTCATTTGGAGACTCTAAGGAAATAACAAGTAAATTTTCAGGTTATGACGCATTACTTGACGGAGGACAGATTGCCAATTCTTGTGAGTCTACAATAGTTGAAGTTGTAGACAATGAATTAAAAATAGTAAGAGAAGGAAAAATAAAATTGGAGTCACTAGTGTGAATTTAATTGCAACCTGTAGTAGACATCTTGAGGAAGAGGCCTGTGATGAAATTTCTGAGATCATAGAAGAACTCGGAGATGACTCGCCCAGAATAGGAAAATCAAGTTTTTCAGGAATAATTTGGGCAGATACTTCCATCGATCCATTTGTTGCCATAAGGGATATCAAAAAAATAATTCTTGACGAGCCATGGAGAATGAGATATTGTCATAGGTTCATTCCAATTAGGCACGCCACTTCTTCCAGTATTGAGAACATAGTAGAGAGTGTAAAAAACCAAATCAAGATAATGAAAGATACAGATACCTATAGAATTACAATTGAAAAGAGAGGCTCTGATATTTCCTCAAAAGAACTGATAGATTCAATTGCAGACATAATTCCAAACAAGGTATCTCTAGAGTCTTATGACTGGAATGTCATGATTCAGATAATGGGCGGCATCGTGGGTGTTTCCATATTAAAAGAAGATGACATCATAAGCACATTGAAGCTCAAGCGAGATTCAATGGAATAGTGTTGCAGATCTTTCTGCCAACAAGTCTTCCAGAGGCGTTTTAGAAATAACGCAATCAAGTTCTTTTTGTGTTATTCCAAATTCTTTTTTGATCAGTTTAGAATTGTCTTTTGAAAATACACTAGCCTCTAAAATATCTTCAAGTTCATTGAATAATTTTTCAAGTGAGGGTTTTTTGCCAAGTATTATCAGAATAGAGTCAGAGTTTGGTGTAACACCGACTTTGGATATTGCATCACTAATTTGTCTAGTACATGCAAATCTCAGGAGAATATCAGTCTCAATTTTATTTGAAAGTAAGACATCTGCTCTTTGAGCAGATAAAGAAATTGCAACTATCTTTTTTACATGCCCCAAGTTCAGAACACATTGAGCCCTTATCCCTTGGATGACAAGATTTGGATATTTTACTCTGAGCAACTCAAGAAATCCAACTGGATCTTTTACTGTTTTCTTGAGCCTTACCAGTTCTAAGGTGGTGCTCATCAGACTAAATTGCACTCTTTTTGATCTTCCTCCATGAACCAATGGAATTATGCTTACAATGTCTCCATTTTTCAACAACGTTTCTTTTCCTTGTAATACGGACGAATCAACACCATTTACTGCAACAAGAACATTGTTAGGATCAAGTGAAGGCAAGGTTACAGGAATAGACGATTGAAGGTGATCCAATAGTTTAGATATTGACATTGAGTCACTTTGAATTTCAAGTTTATCAGATGAGAAGGACTTTCTTGCGCCTCCCAACAGCTTTACTGTTATCATAATATCAAAAGAAATACTGGACTATATTCGGATTTTTGTAATTGTATTTAGTTGAGTATCTGCTCTTCAATCTCTTCAGTCTCATCAACTGATTCATTTTGAGCAGCTACAGATTCCTTTTCTTCCTGTTCCTCTAGTTCACGTCTAAGGTATGAAGAGATGTAACCAGCAATTTCGTTCTTTAGACCCTTTGATCTTACAACTGCAATTTCATTTAGAACCTGTTTGTTATGTGCAAAATCAGTATCAAATTTTCCTTTATAAGTAGTCATGAGTTCCGTAGAAATTCGTCTGATTCTATTCACAAGTTGGATGTGCTAAAGGGGTTTTTTATACCTATACACCAAGATACGAATCAACATTTCTTTCTGTGACAAGCAACATTTCATCATATGACTTGTTGAGTATGCCAGCTGCGCAAAAAAGAACACTTGGAAGGAATTCTATTTGTGCAGTTTTAAGACCAAAGCATCTAGAGAATCTCACTGGTCCATCAGTTTCCAACAATATTTTATCAATACGGGTTTGTGAAAGAAGAACTTGCTTGTCCTCAGAGTATATCATTGCAGGTCCATACGATACAAAACAGTCCAGTTCCATCGCTTTTTGCAATTGTTTTTTGCTGCCAGAAAACCAGTGAAGCAGGACACCTTTTATGGAATATGAGGGAAGTATGGAAAATATTTCATCAAGTGTTCTCCTTGAGTGAATAGATACAGGTTTACCTAATTGTTCTGCAAGTGAGAGCATCTTTTGAAACACTAGCACTTGTCTTGAAAATCCAGATTCATCTGAGACATAGGTCTTGTCAAGCCCAATTTCGCCTATGCCAGATATTTTGTCAGAGTTTTGAGTAACTAGACCGATCATTGTGTTTAGATCATCATCTGCTTTTTCAGGATGGATTCCAATAAAGGGTAGAATCAGTGAGTTTCTTTGACTCAGGGCAAGGGTGGCTTTTGAACTTTGATTATCCATGGATACACAGCAGGCCCTAATTTTCATTTTATCCATTGCAGCAAGTGTGTATTCCATGTCATCAGAATATTCATTGTCTGATAGATGTATGTGAGCATCAGTCAGCCAGGCCATTTGTTACATATCTGACCATGAAATAGTGTGTATAAATCGATCCTTGCATAGTTTTTTTCCACTCAAAGTCTTTTATCAAAGGTTTTGGGATTTATGGCATGGCAACATCTGAATTTGGCCTTTCTGTAATGTACAGAATTTTGAAAAAAGCAGGTGCGGAAAGAGTAAGTGATGAATCTGCTAACGAACTTAGAAGAATACTAGAAGAAATTGGTATTTCAATTGCAAAAAATGCAGTAGAGATGTCAACACATGCAGGTAGAAAGACGATAAAGTCAGAAGATATTAGACTGGCTGCAAAGCAATTTTCAAAATTTTAATCTAAAAGATTTAATTGTTCAAGTAGGGCCATTTTGATCGCGGTGAGGTGGCAGAGTGGCTATGCGTTCGCCTGCAAAGCGAATCTATAGGGGTTCAAATCCCTTCCTCACCTTGAATATATCATAATAACCTGCTTTTCTAAATAGGGCAGTTTGTAGACAGAATGAATTTGGCTGAAAGAAGTAATGGATTACTAGAATACATCCCAGGTGCAAAACCTGTCTCATATCAATACACCAATGGCCAACCACTAGACGGGTTTTCACAAAATGTCAAGGACAGCATAAAAGAATATGCAGAGAGTGCACAGAATGAAGTTGAGAAAGGTCACAATTTCTTGCAGTGGGTACTAACCAGAGTTTTTGAGGCAACTGAAGATGATGCAACTGATGCAATAATAGATGGAGCAAATGATCTGGGAATAGATGCATATCTACCAGTAGATTTCTCTGAAGACAAGATCTATCTATTCCAGTCAAAATATGGAACATCGCATTCAATTGAAGCCATTGCAAAATTCAAAGAAGATGTCAAGAGACTACAAGGAAAAGACATTTCTAAAATGCGCCCAGAACTTGCCCATCTAGTGACAAAGATTCAAGAAAAAAACCTCAAGATAGAATGCATCTATGTGACAGATCAGAAAGTAGAGGATGAGAGTTTTGATTCAGTCGAGATATACGATGTTGATGTCATAATACAGAAACTTTGGGATAGGATAAAAAAACCAGCAGCAGGCAAGAAGGCTCCAATCAAACTTGAAACCAAACTAAGATACCAAAATACTCTTCTTGGAATTTTAAAGTTAAGGGAGCTTACCAATTTTGTTACAAAGAACAAGGACTATGTTTTTGAATCAAACATCAGACAATGGATGCAGTTCAAAACTACAGTAAACAAGGGACTAAGAGAGACTTTGCAAGAGGTGCCCCACAAGTTCTTTTATTATAACAATGGCATAACAATAGTGGTAAGTGATTTTGAGGAACTGGAGGACAACTCCATAATGTTGCACTCTCCTCAGATAGTAAATGGAGCACAAACATCTAACTCAGTATTAGATCATGCAAGACGCACCCATAATTTGGATGGAAGTATAACAGTTACAATCATCAAGGCAGCAGATGAACTTGATCAAAACAACATTACAAAATACAGAAACTCTCAGAATGCAGTAAGAGGAAAAGATCTGGTATCATTGATGGATTTTCACAAATCACTAAAATCACAAATGGAAAATATTCATTATTTTTACGAGATTCAGGGTGGTTCGTTTGATACCAAGACAAAGTCTCATCAAAGTGAGTTTGTTGGAGATGTAATTTACAACAAGTATTTGCCTGACAACCACAAAAAAGTAATAGTAGCAAAAGATGCCATACAGGCGTTTGTTGCTGGAATAGAACAGAGACCAACAGAGGCATACAGTTCTCCCGCACAGTTCTTACCAAGAGGTAGCAAGTATGACGAAGTCTTCAATGAGAAATTAAAGGACGATTACAGGCTACTACTTTATCCATATTGTGTAAAGGAACATGCAAAGAAGAATCTCAACTATGGAAAGAAAGGAGGTCACAAGACAAAAAGATATGCAACTTTGTTCTTTGTTGCAGTATACTTTAAGATCCTTCATGAAAAAATCCTATTTACAAAAGACGACTTTAAAGAAGACATATCAAAGCTGGAACCCATATTCAAGAGTGTCAAGCTAAACCAGCGTATACTCAAATTGACAGATACTGTTGTCACCAAGTTCCTAGAGGATACAGTGGTAGATGATGAGATGACTGCTGCAAACACATATCACAATTTTTTCTCTCATCACGTATGGCAAGATTCAATGGTTCGCGTAATAGAGAAGAAGATAAAGCAAGAAGAAGAAGAAATAATCAATATTCAGAAAGTAGTCCAAGATCTTTTTTAGAAATTTAATCTAATTGCGGCAGAACGATGACTGATAGGTTCTCTTGCAGGAGGTCCACATTAGCCATCTGTCCTACCGCTGTTTTATTCTATATTGTGCTAGTATTTAATATGGTTTTTACGAACATGATTTTTATATCGAACAGGATCGAATGTTATCTAAATGGTAGAAATACAGCAATGTGCCATGTGCAAAGGTCCTTTGGATCATGTTTATGTCCCAATGGAGACTTGGAACATAAAGGGCCAGCTGTGCAGTAAGTGTTATTCTAAAAAAATTGGAGAACACTATCCAGGTACTCACGAAA
This sequence comes from Nitrososphaerota archaeon, assembly GCA_028867275.1. Taxonomy (GTDB): domain Archaea; phylum Thermoproteota; class Nitrososphaeria; order Nitrososphaerales; family Nitrosopumilaceae; genus Nitrosotalea. The sequence goes on along the minus strand of JAGWGU010000018.1, from coordinate 3,856 downwards.
GAGTAAACAAGTCAAACTAAAAACCAGCCAGTTTTAATTAGATCCTTATCTTGAGGTTCGCCTATTCCAGTAGCATAGCGCCAGATGTATTGCGCATTGGTATCCATCTTTTTCTGTATCTGAATCAAAGACTCTAATTCAGAATCAAGATTCCCGGACGGGGTCTCGCATCTTTCACAAAATTTGCATTTAGGATCAAGGCTGATTGGCAAAGACTGGATTACAGGATATGCCCTACATGCAAGTGGCCGATTTTCATAGATTTTACATGCATATCCACCATGGGGCGATCTTTTACTGGATACAGTATCAAGAAATGGACATGTATTACCGTTCGTGTCCCTTCCCATCATCTGATAAGCAAGTATTGTTTGTGGTTCTTCAGATTCTGTTTCAGACACGCCTATTCTAGGCAAGATTGTTATCTTGATGCCATTTTTTTCTGCCAATGATTCCATCTGTTTTTTTTCGTCAGGCATTACAAGTACGCCAATCTTGCCAAACTTTATTGTGGGATAGTATTCTCTTTCAATGCAACACTTGGCGCATTCATCTACACAGGAAAAATCCAATGACTTGTACTCTTGAAAAAAGGATAAATCTCCTCGCATCAAGCCAAGATCCGATCCCTATAAGGTTTCCAGAGAAGATAAATAGTAATACCCTTATATCACCAAAACCTACACTTCCTAGCAATGGTAGCATATAGAACAAGCATGCAGATAGTAAGAGATTTGCTTACTGTAACAGAAGAAAGCGGCATGAACGGCATTAACGTAACATCACTTCTAACCAAGGCAAACTTATCACATTCAAGACTTTCAAAATTCATAGACAACCTCACAGGTGCAGGCCTAATGAACAAGATCGAATACGACGGCAAGAACACATTTGTCATAACTTCAAAAGGTAAGCAATATCTGGAAACATACGAAAGATTCCAGAACCTAGCAGACTCTTTCGGCTTAGACCTCTAAGCCCCCACTTTTCTATTATTTTGGTTTATAGAAATCATAAATACAATTTTTTATAAAATTTTAAAAAAAGTCGCATTAATAATTTTTCAGAATATTCTCAAATTTGATCGGATACAAATTTGTTGTAAACAAATCTTTTGACAAATCAAATGCCAGATAATTTCAATCAAATGGTTGATTTTGTTGGTCAGTGGTCAGAGAACCGACAGATCTATAAAGGTGTAGTTTGGTTTATCAAAAGGGGAGTAATTGTGGGAGAGACACTAGTATGGTGGAAAGGACTTGCAAAAGAACTCGAATTAGACATAGAATCCCTTGATGAAAGAACAGACGAAAACAGACTTTAGAATTGATCAGTATTGCATTTGTATAATACAATAAAGCCTCGAGCGGGATTCGATCCCGCGGCCTAACGCTTACGAGGCGTTCGCTCTACCAGGCTGAGCTATCGAGGCAGTGGTTCGCAATGTAATCAGAGTTTATAAAAAGCCTTTGTGCTTTTGATTTATTGAAAGTCTCAATTTCAGGAGTTCGTGGAATTTTTGGCAACGACCTTAATCTTGAAGATATCATCTATTACTGTAGAAATTTTTCACGCCTTACCAAGTCAAAAAAGTGCGTAGTGGGAAGAGACACTAGGCCATCAGGAGAGATAGTAACCAATGTTGCAATTGCCTCACTCTTAGAAAGAGGAATGTCAGTCTATAATCTAGGCATATCTCCTACCCCTGTGGTATTCAGAGAAGCACGAAAATATGGAAGTGGTCTTATCATTACCTCTTCACACAATCCATTAGAATGGAACGGTCTCAAGTTTATCCTAGACGGGAGAGGCATTAACGAATCAGAACTAGAATACCTGGAAAAAGAAGACAAGTTTCAAAGAGAAAAAATTGGCACTGAAACACAGGTTGATTCAGACTACATAGATGAGGCTGTAAAAGTAATTGGCGATATTAAAAAATCATCCAAAATAGCAATTGACGTGGGTGGTGGTGCAGCATTTAATGTTGCTCCACAGCTATTAAGAAAATTAGGCTGCAAAGTAAGTGTGATCAATGGCACACCCGGTAAATCAACTCGAGGCCCAGATCCTACAAATGATCAATTATCAGGACTTGTTCAGGCATCAAAAAAGTCAAGCATAGGTTTTGCTTTTGATCTTGATGGGGACAGACTGGTGGTAGTAAGAAACGGCAAAAAACAATCACCAGATGTAACACTAGGTCTTGGTGTAGCAGGTGCACTTGAGAAAGGATATAAGAAATTTGTCCTTAGCATAGATACCAGTATTGCAATTGAGAAATTTATCAAAAATGAAGGAGGTCAAGTTAGTAGATCAAAGGTTGGGGAAGCAAATGTTGTGGACCTAATGTTAAGAACTAAATCGCAAGCTGGAGGAGAAGGAAGTAGTGCTGGATTTATTTTGCCAGAGTTTAACATGTGTAGAGATGGTCTTCTTACAAGTGGTCTTATTGCATCAATGGTTGGAACAAAACAGTTCGATGAAATAAACAAATTCATGGAAGGATACCATCAAGTACGAACCAAAGTAAGTGTAGATTCTAAACTCCATAAAAAAACTCTTCAAACGTTTTTGAAAAAGATGAGAAAGCAATCAAGCCAAATCATAACAATTGACGGAATAAAGTCCATAATAGATGAAAATAGTTGGGTCCTGGTAAGACAGTCAAATACTGAACATATCATCAGGGTCTCTGCAGAGTCAAATGACTTGAATAAAGCTAAAACAATAGAAAAACAGATCACCAAGATGGTTAAACAAAGCTATGAAGAATCCAGATGAGATAAAAATAATCAAGACATTTCAAAATCGATTCGGGAGAAAGTCCAAGTTTCAAGCTGATGACATTGAAATCATAAAGATAGGAAATAGCAAATTTGTTGTAAAATCAGACATGTTGGTTCAAGGTACGGATGTACCTGAAGGGATGAAACTTGATGAGGTTGCAAGAAAAAGTTTGGTTGCATGTGTAAGCGATTTTGCATGCAAAGGAATCAAACCAGTATTTTGCACCATTGCAATAGCAATACCTCAGGGTTTTACACAGAAAATGGTCAACGAGTTGGCCAGCGGTTTTCTTAGATCCTCTAAAGAGTTTGGCTTGCACATAATTGGCGGAGACACAAACGAGGGAAAGGAACTAGTTATCGAAGTCTCCATGTTTGGTCCAAGCAGCAAAAAGATACCATCGAGGGGAAATGCTCGAGTAGGAGACATCATAGTGACGTCTGGGCCTTTCGGTTATTCTTCAGCAGGCTTGAAGATCATTTTGAATGGATACAAAACAAGTTCCCAGTCTGCAAAGATATTCAGAAAAGCAATTTTTAGACCAAGCCCCAGACTTGCTTTTGGGTTAAAGGCTGCCAAATATTTTTCTTCATCAATGGATTCTAGTGATGGACTTGCCATAACACTAGACGACATGAGTAGGCAGAGCAAAAAGAAATTTGTAATAACTAGTCTACCCACAGTAAATGACATAGTCAAATTTGCACACCAAAATAAAATGAATTTAAAAGATCTAGTCTTTTGTGGTGGTGAGGAATATGAAATCGTATTCACAATACACCCGAGAGACTTGAACAAAGTAAAGAGCCTGGCAAAAAAGACCAACACCCCATTATTTGAGATAGGCCATGTTTCCATCGGAAGGAATGTGATTTTAGTTGACGATGGTAGATCCAAGGCCATCAAGAGATGCGGCTGGACACACCTTAGATCCTAATGTTTTTTAAACCCGTTAAAGAGTCTTGAAATGTTGTCCGTACAAGAAGCTAAGGAAAAATGGGGTATAGCTCACATTTTCAGTAGTTTTAACAATACTATAGTTCACATCACAGATGTTTCTGGTGCA
>JAGWGU010000067.1 GCA_028867275.1 Nitrososphaerota archaeon | reverse complement strand
CTTTGACATTCTACTCTCAAGTGAGGTCACTTTACCGTGTATTGCGTTTGAGATTTTTTTGGTCTGGTCCTGAACAAAGCAGGCCATCATACACCTAGATGATTCCTGCCAGAATTTAGAATAGACATCACTTTTTACTATTTTGGCAAGGTCTACAAGAGGAACCATGAAGTGATTTTTTAACGCGAGATATTTTGTGACCATTTGTTCAAAGTGTGGCGGGTCTATACGTTCTACTGTAAGGCCATCAATTATTCCAAAGAGATTTCTATCCTTATTTGTGGTCCTGACTATCAGCCTCATTTCAGACTTGTTCCGGAAGACAAAGAATGCAAATTCTGTAGCATACTGGATTATCTTCAGGACTTGATTTTCTTGATCATCTTTGAATCTCTGTTGAGGCTTGATCTCAAGCCACACAAACTCCTCTTGTATTTTTGATGCCATTATATTTTAGAAAAATATAAAATTTAAAGCAAGATTTTCTGTTTTTAAACAATTACTGTTTGGAAGGTATGTTGAAGATTATTTTGGCAGTTGCGATAATTACAATGGTCTCATTTTTCTTTGTTACAGTGCATGCAATAGGGTTTGACAATAGTTTTGAACGTCTTGTCATTGAAAAACAAAAGGAATACCCATCATGGTATATTGGAAAAGATGTATTGCCTCAGCAAAGTTACACATACCACATATGTGATTATTCCATAAAACCTACTCTAAATCATGCAACTTCTTGCTATCAGGTAAAACTTGACTTTATTGGACTCTTGCAAGAATCAACTGGACAGACTTGGATAGTTCAAGCAATTTTTACTCCTGATGATTCTCACAATCAATGGTTTTCCATTTTGCACATATCTTCGGATTTTGCAACAATTACAACTGATGGTACCAGCATGAATTATGCCACGTCACTTTCACATACTATATTTTATCTACAAAAATATGCAAACATGCACAAACCTCAATTGCTCAAGATAGGAACATCATGGGGGCTGGTAGATGAATATGTATCACCAGTTCCACAGTTCACGGTAAATAGATTTACTATGATAGACATGGGGAATACCACTACATCTGCATACCAAATTGGGTTTGAAGTAGTAAAAGACAATACGTTTTACATCAAAGAGGGCATTCCATTCCCAGTAGAGAGTACACTTTATGATTCAAATACTGCAAACACCGATGCGCAAGCTCTCTATCAAGTAAAATTATTGAGCATCACTAACATGGCAAAAAATATTGCTGTTGGTCCACCGCTTGATATCAAACAGATATGCTCAGATCCACTGTTACTAAATACTATAAACAATACTTACTCAAACCAGACTATATCAAACCCTGAAAACAACTTTACACAAAATACACTACAAAACAATACTGGAAATCTTGATCAAAATTATACCAATGAAATTAACTTTACTACAGAAAGCCAGCTACTCAAGGCACTAAAGAGACTAGATGGGAATCTTACTCTAAATTCAACAAGGTAAGACATATTCCAGATAAGGGTAATGCAATAATGGCCTCAAGTTTTTGACTTTCTGTATGCCTCAAGAAGCAGATCAATGAATGTGCTGTTTTGTATTCTAGGGTTGGTTTTCTTTTCATCATGTATAGCTTTTCGAAATTTCTGGAAGGCCTCAACTTTTACGGTGATGGTTCCATATCCTTTTCGTGGCAACAACTCAGGTTGTATTTGGTAGTTGATAAATTATTTGTAGAAACTTTGAAAGACTGGTAAAATAACAGAAACCGCGTGTAATTTATTTTGATTTCTTTTCATACATATCAAGTAACATCTCTAGAAAATCGCTTGTGTACATTCTTTTGTTCTTCTTTTTTGCCTTGTGAACTGCACCAAGAACCCTGTCATATGTTTCTCTTCGTAACGTGAGTGTATTGTATTCTCCCCTTGGCAATGACTAAGTTTTTCATGGTATCACTGATAAATTGTTGGTAGCAATTTACTAGAAATTCTATTCATAATTTCCCTATATTTTATAGAATAATCATACGAATATCTTAAATAGGAAAATGTCCGGTGTATTGTACGGTGCAATGAATTCTTGCTTGTAGACGAGAACAGAAAAACGATTCCATATTCCTTTAGAATAGAGAGTGAAATTTACCCATTACTTGAGGATGAGGCAAGCCAGAAAGACATCTCGCTAAATGTTTTACTAAACCAAATAGGAAAAGAGCACATCTTCAGGCAGAAATTCAAAAAGATCGGATGTGTTCTTACTCCAAAAGATGTTTTAAGGGAGATCTTTGACGGTACAGACAAGAAAGTACTAGTCAAGATAGCAAACAATCTTGGCTCAAAACATGCAATCGAGTACATGCAGCGGTTCCACCATGATATTGCCAAGATCACTGCGGTAGAGTTTCTTGAGATGTGGTTTAAGAGATTTCCAGAATCTGAGCACAAGGTACATGGATTGGTGCATTCCTTTTCTGTACATCATGACATCAACGAGAAATATTCTGCCTTTGAGTGCGAGTTTGTACGGTCATTTGCAGAGACTGTGTTACACGAGCCAGTAAAGATAGAATCGACTCCACGAACAATTATTTTTTCTTTTGCGACCAATTCATGATATCAAGATGAGCTATTCTGAGCTACAATAAGCTATTTTGAGCTAAAATAATCCTAGCATCTTATTAATCTCAAAAATAATTTCTGCAGTAATAACATGAAAATACAAAACAACAAAACAAAAACAGCAACAACAATTCTAGGAGCATTAGTAATAGGAATGAGTCTATTGTCACCGACTACTATGATCCCTAATGTCAACGCTGTTCCGAGTCACCCAACACCACCAGAAGTGACAGAGTGGTTAGATAGTCATCCACATTTCTTTGGATGTGTACATTTTGATCTTGCAAATCACACGTCAAAAGAGATCTCATGTCTACAACCTGGAAATCCAGTATACGGATCTATACACGACGAATCATCACAACATAAAAAAAATGCTGATTATTCGTATACTGAAAATAATCTAAATTGTTCCAGTAGTTGCTGGACAGGTGGAGAATTCTATAATAATGGGCCTTATACACAGGTAACAGCTAATACAAAGGTTGACACTGCACCATCAACTGTTCCAACAAAATTTGGATGGTGGGGAGGTCTCACTAACTGTTTACAGTCTTGTACTGCAAGCCCGCCTCTACTAGTCCAATCTGGATGGAACTATCAATCATCAAGTGGTACAACGCCGAACATGTTTACGGAGATAGTAGGTTCTTTCACCTATAATGGAGTTAATTGCAATACCAATTTCTGTGGAACTCTTAATGCGGTACATGCAAACGATAATTTGTATATAACCGATTACGCAGATAATAGTCACAGTCAATGGGTTGCCTATGTTCAGGATAACACATTTCCTAACTCCAACATGTTCACAATACCATATAGTACAGCAGGCGTGTCTACCGACCTTCCCTATGTGCTTACAAGTCTTGAAGCAGGCGGCGCCTCATCAAGTGGCGGAAACTTCCCCCCATCACCAATAAGCTTCACTAATGAAGCAATATACGAATATGGAGTAGGGCAGGTTTCAACAGATACTTCAAGTACTGGCATGAAGTCATACTCGGGACCAACAGGCGGAGGCATAACAGTAACATTTACTGCAACAGGCACCTCGACTGCAACCATAACGGACAGCTACTAAATTCATCCTTTCCTCTTTTTTTATATGATACTTCTTCGAACCATATATGATATATTGGTCATCTGTATAATGAAAGGGATAGTTTCACTATGCACCTATTAACAATTTTTGGAATTTCATTTTTGTTAGTTTTTTGTGTCCTAGCTATCAATTATGGTTTAATGAAGAATAATTCTTTTGCATCAGGCTTTGCATATGGTAATGAACAAAAGTATCCTACCGTCAACGTGACAAAATTTATGTCGATTGCAGAAAACAGTACTGAATTTAAGGATAAAATCAATGGATATGCACATTATATCTTGGGGACTGTAGTTATTACGCCTAAATCCTATACGCAAAACACCGGTAATACAACATTGGAATATAATTTGGTATATGATCTTTACAAGAGCGATAATGATTGTACTTATGCCAAAGTGTTGATCGTAACTCTAAATGTACACTTGGAAGTGATAAATGCCACTGGATATTCTCCTTATGGCGTACCAAAGGGATATCCACTGCCTGGAACATGTATTTTGGGCGTTATGCCTTGGACGGTGAAAATGAATCCGGATGGATTGGCAGGTACTATGCCATGGGTTCCACCACTAGAGCAATTAAACTATGGACTATTGGCAAAAAATGTGTCGTGCATCAACGGTCAAATTCTTGTATTAAAGGCAGAAGATGGATCTCCAGCTTGTGTGTCGTCCAATACATCAAAAATACTGATTGAACGTGGTTGGGCAAGACCATCATAAATTAGTGACTTGTTCAAAACGGAAGATATTCAGTGACAAAAAATGAGTCTATTGCATGTGGATGTTCTAGGGTACAATTAGGTAAAGATGGAATGAACAATGCCAAAGAAAAAAGGGAAAGAGTGTTTTACCTCTTTTAGATTGCGTGTGCCACTAGAGCATATTCTGTAGGCTGGGTTGCTGGTGGCAGTGCCCCTGCTGTTACAGTCAATGTCCAAGTTCCGGCCACGGGTCCAGCAATGTTGCATTCGGCAACAGGGAGTGTGGCAGGTACTACAGGACATGGTGTTACAACTCCTAAAGGACTTGTAACTGACAGCGCCATTACTGGTTTGGAATTTGCATTGTCAACCATCAATGACACATGAAGGTTGGCAGCTCCTCCTGCAACATTATAGTTGTAGGTGTTGACCTGTCCAGCATTCTCTGCGTCTGTCCACATCGTAGGATTCCCAGGTAGATTTGCAAAAGCAGCTGGCGACATTGATATTGCTATCACAGCTACTATTGCAGCAGAAATTGAGGCAATAACAGTCTTGAACTGTTTGATGTTTTTTGTCATCAGTGCGGATTTATTTTTGAATTAGATAAACCCACAAGATTATTTTGATTCATTTTAGCTCATTGTGATATCAAGATGATCTATTATGAACTATCTTAAGCTGTTTTAAGCTAAAATAATCCTGTCATCTTATTAATGATATTTGTACAGTACCGTACATGCTTTACCATAACCGCGATATGTTATGTGAAACACATGGCATGGACAATAGATCGTGCGGTACAAAGACTAGTCCGCTTTGTACACACAAAGAGCATAAAGGAGAATAAAAAATGAAAACACAAAATAGCAAAGTCATAACAACCGTAATTGCCATGTTAACAATTGGAATGATACTGTCATCACCTATGGCATTAATTCCAAATGTTAGCGCACAAACACAAACCAATGTGGACACAAGTCAATCTCCAAATTGTTTAGAACAAATGTTGAACAATCTTCCTGATCTCACTGCATCTCAGCAAAAAGTAGCAATTGCACTGGCAGAAAAATCTGTGCAGTTTTCCAGAAATACTAAGAATTCTGGTTTTACTTTAGTTAACGTTGCACCAAATTATAGCTTTGATCCAAAAACATGTAGTAATGTTACAATAAATGCAGTAACTGTTGGGTTTAAGCTTAGCAATGGCAGCTCACTTGGAATCTATGAGGATGGAAGCATTTCCAAAGTAACTGGAGCTAACGTGC
>JAGWGU010000017.1 GCA_028867275.1 Nitrososphaerota archaeon | reverse complement strand
ACATTTTCATTTTCTGCATAGTTTGTTATAGCTCCTACTATGCTAGGGGCAGCATCAAGGAATTCAGTCTTCACTTCTATACCACCCTCTTTTGCTTTTTTACTTATTTGTTCAAACCATTTTTTGGATTCATCTCTTGATTTCACACGTGCTTCTTCGTAGTATTGTCTAAATCCTGACACATGTAGATGCTCGGGATAGGGATCCATTGCTGTCACCACAAGCATCTTTGCCCCATGTTTCTTTGCAATAGAAATTCCGACATCTGCAGCCTTCATGGAAGTATCTGAACCGTCTATTGCAACAAGTATCTTTGAGAAATTTACTGTCATGTCTGAAATCAATCAGTAGATCATCATATTAAAATTAATTTATAAATCTCAAATGTGATAATACGAATCACGAATAACTGCATGATGGACATTCGTATGATTTATGAACAAATGGATTCGGAAAATGTGCCATATGGTTCATGTCTGGCCGATTAAAACTAAAATTAGTTTACTCTTTTAAATGAAGAACTAAATCTATCAATATTTAGATGAAATTCTATCACAGGAGTTGAATTCCATGCGCTCGTCTGTGAACTAACAATTCTTCTTCGCTTGATAGTACATATCCGCACATTTCACATCTTAGAAAACCAAAATCTTCGATTGGCACCTCTTTAGATAGTAAAAGAGTTGTAGAATCAATTTTACGTATGCTATACTCTGTTCTGTTACTTTCCTTGAGAAATGACTCTAGAACTTTCTCTGTATCCATTGCATTTAACATAACGGATGACTCATCTGTCTCTGCATCATACCGATGTTTTTTTAGATAATTTTGTAACTCTAATGCTAATTCTCCATCTCCCGCGCAATCTATGGTAATCATTATTATTTCATAATTACTTTATGAGCAATATGTCTTGCTAGGATTACATTCTACTATCATTTACAAATATTGTCAACTTACTCTCCAATGTAAGAGAATCTTGTGAAATAGATGAAAATAGACCTTCAGTTTTTGATTCTATCAGATATTTTTATTATTGGTTTTTAATATAGTGGTTTTCGCTTTTTTTTAAAAATTCCAACAATAAATAATCCAGAACCAGCTAAACCAACCAAAGAACCCCACACCTCAGTCCATTTTCCCACATTGGATGGAAGCATTTGAATTCCGACCAAATTCATAATAATCCCCACTATGAATACGATCATTCCTATAATAATTAGAACACGATTTACCATGTTCATCAGATGAGAGACTTGATTAAAAATAGCTCTTTTAACTAGCATGTATAACAATCACTATAAATCAAATAGATAGAGAAATGGTTTCAATGCTTGTTTTTTACAGGTTCTGTAAGTATAATCTTTGCATCAGCTACACCTGATGAATTTTGAGTGAGAATTTTTGACAAGACTTGACAGAACTGATAATACAGATCATGAATAACTACGGCCACATCTCAAGCTAAATTTACAATTAAACATCAGACGGTGATTCAAAAAATGTCTCAATTCTTGTAGATGGTGATTTTCATTCAAAAAACACATCAATATTACTGGAATCGCATTTGATTTATTGTAAAATCTGTTTTGCAAGATTCTGAAGCCTCTCTAGTCTCTGATAAGATATTCCGGTTTCATTAGATAAAATATTCAACTTGGAGTTTACCAAGTCTTTTATCAGCATCATGTCATTTCTTGCAAAAGAATCAAGTTCGTATTTGTTCAATCCAAGAATTGTAATAGGGTATAGTCCCTTTGCCTCAATCATTCTTTCAAGACTATTGTTTGGTGGATATCTCCAGGAAATTACTTGTTGACCAATGCATTTTGCATATGTTATTGCATCACTAGACAACTTGGTGTTGCACACCAACATTTCATGATCATACTTGTCATTAAGATCTAAGAACCTAGCGTGAGTATACAATGATTCTTTGATGCCAGTGTATAATCCAGACATGTGATGGTACTTACATTCAATTATGTATTTTTCACCAGTGGATACGAATTCAGTAATAAGATCAATTTCATGCCTTACGCATTTACCATGTTCAATTGATCTAATCATAACAACATTATGACCATAAGCGTGAAGTATTTCGCCAACATAATTCTCAAAGCTATAACCTGCAGGACCCATCCTCATGATGGATTCTTTTAATCGATACTTGTGGTGGATTACCTTACCCTCATCTTCAATTTTGAGGGCATTTAGAACCATTTTATAAATTTCAGATGTCTTTGTACCGTCCCGTACCTTTCGACCTACTCTCTCAGCTATTCGCTTTGCTGCCTTTCTGCTTGCTCCTGCCCTGACACATGTGGCTCTCACTTTTTGGCTATCAAAGGGTACTCGATCACCATTTGCTTTTACAATCCAAATGGTTTTTTCGTTCAATACAATAAATGTCATGTCAGTTGTAATAAGTTATCTGGAAATAATCATAGGAAATCTTTGAACAGTTACAACTCATAATCAAAGATGAAAATTGTACTCAAATCATATATCCCACAAACAATAGAAATTATGAATGCGATTAAGAGCGGATATTTTAGGAATAGAATCAGGCGGAAAACCAATAGTTTTTCTAAACAAACATGATGCGGACGAGGTTGGAGTGACCGCATCAGGTAGAATTAAAATAAATTCAAAAAGGAAAGAGATAACTGCAATAGTTAACATTTCTACAACCTCCGTTAAAACAGGCACCATCGGAGTAAATGACGAGGTGAGAAAAAAACTTGATCTTAGACAGCACTCTATGGTAGAAGTTGAAGTTGCAACATTCCCAAAATCTCTCCAATTCATACATCATAAATTAACAGGACAGAGACTGCTGTACCACGAAATCTTAGAAATAGTAAAGGATGTAGTGGAAGGAAATCTTAACGAAGGAGAGATTACAGCTTTTGTTACAGCACTTCACATGCAAGGGCTAGATCTTGATGAGGCATTGAGCCTGTCATCTTCCATGGTGGCAACAGGAAAACGATTGAACTTACACAAAAAAATAATTGCAGACAAACACAGTATTGGTGGTGTACCTGGAGACAAAACAACTCTATTGGTCGTGCCAATCATGGCAGCCGCCGGTGTCACAATTCCAAAAGCATCATCAAGAGCCATTACATCTGCTGCTGGCACTGCAGATAGGGCAGAGACAATAATGCCAGTAAACTTAGGAATTGAAGAAATGGAAAGCATTGTAAAAAAATGTAACGGGTGTATTGTGTGGGGTGGCTCACTAGAGCTTGCTCCTGCAGATGACATTTTTGTCAGAGCGGAATATTCCCTATACATCGATCCACTGCTATTACCTTCGATAATGAGTAAAAAGAAAGCTGCCGGTGCAACTCATCTTGTAATAGACATACCAACTGGGAGAGGCGCAAAGGTCAAGACAATAGGGGAGGCTGATCTATTGGCAAAGGATCTCATAGAACTCGGAAGAAGACTTGGCATACATACCCAATGTGTTTTAACTCATGGTGAAATGCCAGTTGGATATACGTTGGGTGCATCTCTTGAGGCAAGAGAGGCATTTTCCGTATTGATGAACAAGTTCAATGTTCCTGATTTAATAGACAAGGCTTGTCATCTGGCAGGTTCATTATTTGAGATGATAGGAAAAGATAACGGGTATCACCTGGCTAGGGAAATTCTGCGTACTGGTAAGGCAGAAAAGAAAATGAGAGAAATAATTGCATTGCAGGGAGGAAATCCCAGAATGGATCTTGATGATTTTCAAATTGGACATGAGGTAAAAGAGGTAAAGTCTAAAAAATCTGGCCAAGTCCTATGGATGGACAATAGCTCACTTGTAGAAATAGCAAGAGCTGCAGGTTCACCAAAAGACAATGGAGCTGGAATCATACTTAACAAGAAAGAAGGTGACAAGGTAAAAAATGGAGACTTGTTGTTTACCGTTTACGCTGAAAAATCACGAAAGCTATCCAGAGTTGAAGAGTTGCTCACAGAGTTAGAACCAATAGGCGTTGGCGAAAGAAGAGAGATGTTCATACACAAGATAAAAGAATCACCACTTGTGAAAAGAGCTTTTGTAATTGATAGATAATAGACATGAAGTCTCTTCATAGAACAATCGCAGATATACGAAAAATTAAGATCCAGGGGGCAAATGAAATTGCAATTCACAGTCTCTGCTTTCTGAAGCAGTATGTGAAGCAGCATGGCTTTGGAAAAGATTTTGAAATTGTTGCAAAGAAACTAGAAAAAGTACGTCCAACGGCAGTAGTACTACACAATTGTCTTGAAATTTTAAGGAAAGAAAAAAAGAGTTCAACCGTAGACAAACTGATAAGAACTATCAACTCTGCAAGAGAGAAAGAATCAAAATATTCAGATAAAATAATACGTTCTCAAAGTGTGATAATGACATATTGTCATTCAGGGGAAGCCATGTCATTTATCAAACATTCATGGACAAGGCACAAGAAGAAAATCTCTGTTATTGCATGTCTGACTGAACCTAAACAACAAGGAGTTCTCACAGCAAAAGATCTTTCTCTTGAGGGCATACCTGTTACTCTGATAGACGATAATGCAATAGGGTATTTCATAAAAGGAGTAGATATGGTAGTAGTTGGTGCAGATGCACTTAGATTAGAAGGTCTTGTAAACAAGATTGGAACTAGACTTTTAGCAATTGCCGCATCAAGTGCTCACAAGCCATTTTATATAGTTGCAAATTCTCTCAAGCTTGATACAAGAGAGAATTTCAAAATTGAAGAAAGGTCGAGCAGAGAAATTTTAAGAAAAATAATCAACAAAGAAAAAATTAATGGGATCGAAATACGAAATCCTGCATTTGATATCACCCCTTGGGAATTAGTAACAGCTGTTATTACTGAACGAGGGATAATATCCCCAGAGAAGATAAAGAAGGAATTATTATATGAGAAAAATTGATTGGTATTCAGATTTCGTAGATTTACAATACACTCCAACCAAGACCGATATTGTTTGTCTGTTCAGGTTTGAACCCGCTAGGGGCATCTCTATCAAGGAAGCGGTTGGAAGAATTGCATCAGAGAGTTCAGCTGGAACATGGACTACATTAAACAAAGTTCCAGACATACTGGATAAAATGATGGCAAAATCTTATGAAATAAAGGGAAATTTTGTTAAAGTTTCATATCCAATAGACTTGTGGGAGGAAGGTAATGCCTCGCAACTGTTGAGTGGAGTTGCAGGAAATATCTTTGGCATGAAGGCGCTGAAAAATCTGAGACTTGTTGACATATCTCTTCCAAAAACCTATCTTAAGCACTTTAGAGGTCCACAATTTGGAATCGAAGGCATCAGAAAACTTTTGAAAATAAAAAATAGGCCAATAACAGGTGCTGTTGCAAAACCAAAAATTGGTTGGAGTGCAAGTGAGCATGCCCAAATAGCTTATGAGACGTGGATGGGCGGTTTTGACTTGGTCAAAGATGATGAGAATCTTACTTCTACTTCATTTAACAGATTTGAAGACAGAATTAGACTATGTGCAAAAATGCGTGACAAGGCAGAGAAGGAGACAGGACAGAGAAAATCTGCCCTAATCAACATAACAGGTGAGACAAAACTCATGGAAAAGCGAGCCAAGATGTTGCATGATCTTGGATGGGAATATGCAATGATTGATGTAGTAACTGTAGGGGTATCTGCAGTGCAGACCTTGCGTGAAGTATGTCAAGATCATAAACTTGCAATTCATGCACATCGAGCCATGCATGCCGCTTTTGACAGAAATCCGCGACATGGAATCACAATGTTAGTTCTTGCAAAGATAATGAGGCTTATTGGGGTTGATCAAATTCACATCGGTACAGTAGTAGGCAAATTGGTTGGAAGTAAAGACGAAATTCTTGACATCAGAGAGGAGATTACTGGTAAGACCATATGGAAAAAAAGTTTCAAAGAGAGCAACCAGATGCTTTCTCAGGATTGGACAAACTTTAAACCGGTATTACCAATATCCTCTGGCGGGCTACATCCAGGCTTACTGCCCTCTGTCATGAGTGTTCTTGGAGACAATATTGGTCTACTTGTAAGTGGAGGAATTCATGGTCATCCACAAGGAACTAGAGATGGTGCAAAGGCGGCAATGCAGGCAATAGAAGCAACCATGCAAAAAATTTCTTTACATCAGTACGCAAAGACTCACGTTGAATTAAAGCAAGCCCTTGATAAATGGGGCTTTAGAAAGCCAAAATGAAATTAGAGTGAATAATACGAAAAAATCAAAAATTGATTCTTACCTAGTTAAATAAAAATTGATCTGATTGATTATCATTAATGATATTCTAGATATTTTTTAAATAACATTTCATCTTCATCAAATCATGTCGCAAGATGTAGAATCGATATATGAAGAATACATGTCAAAATTGAAACAGGTCATGCCTAATGTTGATCCTAATTTTGTACACCGAATAATGTATGTAGAAAGAGAACTTGGTGAATATAACATACATGAGCCTTTTGTTAGTGCAATTATCGAATATAAACCCGGTGTTGATCTGGACATAAAAGTAAATGGTCTAAGAGAAAAGTACTCTTTGGAAGTTGAACATGGTGATAAACACAACACACTTCATGTAGAGAGTCGTATGACAATAGATAAAATTAAAGGCATTTCCGCCGACAGAGATATTGTCAGAATCAGTGGAAAATCAGATGTGCGGCTTGGTGAATAACAACAAATTTGTAGTTGTTAAGGTTCACATAATAAATGACCACCGAAAACGATTCTAAGATCTAATTCTGGGTTGCTTTATTTTTTCCTGCAATATGTACTTCATCAATGTGTTTACATACAGACTTGTTGTCCTTAAAATTTTGAGAGCAGTACGGGCAAAATGTTTTATCAACAAGTTCTAGCTCTGGCAACAGTAGCTGGTTATTTCTTAAATTTCCACAAATCATTTTTTGTGTAATCATGCCTATTGGTCGCTTGTCGACAACTACCAATCTACGGATATCAAACTTTTTCATTAATTCCAGTGCCTCTTTTACGGAAGATGTTTTACTTATTGTTATTAGAGGACTCCTTGTAATTTCTTTTAGAGTCGTCTTTGTTGGGTCAAGACCTTTGGCAACAACATCATAGAGAATATCCTTTTCTGTAACCATTCCTACTATTTTGTCATTTTCAAACGCTAGGATGCTATCTACATGGGATTCAACCATAGCTTTTGCAGCGTCCTGAATTGTCAGATTATTTGCTATAATAGTCATTTTTGGATTAGTAAATTTGTAGACAGGCTCGCTTAGAAGCTCAAGTGACACGAGTTAAAGGTATCAATATAGAAATTTAATCTAAATAGTTGTTTTTCATCTTTGATAATTTAACTAGTATGACATGATTTTGGTGATAAATTGTGTTCCAAATTATCATTTTTGATATTTAGTATCTCAAGTAAAATACCATGTCCGCCAGTAGCCTCTCATGGTATTGAAAATGGCAAAACTACTAGTTGGTAATTATATGACAGCATATCCCATTTCGGTAAAGCCCACAGTGCCTTTCAAGACGGTGATCAACTTTATGGCAGAAAATGGATTTGCCACATTGATTGTCATGGAAGAGCAAAGCACTATGCCGCTTGGGGTATTAACAGAAAGAGAGATCTTGCATTACGTTGTATCCGAAGGGAAGATCCCTGACAAGTTGGTAAAAGACTTGTCCATCAAACCCTTTGTTTCTGTCACACCAGACACTACAGTAATCGAAGCTGCAAAACTAATGATATCAAAGAGTTCACGAATATTGGTATTTGCAGACAAGGACAAGCTTGTTGGCATAATTACTGCCTCCGATATGCTCAGAGCATTTAGGAAAACGATCATTTCTCCCACTCTTGATAAAGTGATCAGTACCAAAATTCAACAATGTCCTTATGAAAGTTCCATTTTGGATGCGGCTAAAATTCTTCATGAGAAAAAGATAGGAAGTGTTATAGTATCAAGAGGTTCAAATTATGGGATTTTTACCCAGCGAGACTTGGTGCGGATTCTTGAAAAAGAGATAGATCTGGCAAGCCAGGTTGGAGACCATTCCTCTTTTCCTCTAGTAACAGCAAAGAAAGGCATTCTTGCAAATGAGGCAGCCGACATCATGGCTGCAAAAAATATCAAGAGGCTCGTATTGACAGAAGATAATATGTTATCTGGCATTGTAACTGCAAGAGATATTGTGGATGCATTTCAGATAGAAGTAGGGTAAGATTTAGCCATGATGGACTACAAGGAGAAGATTAAGAAGTGGTTCGCATTGGATCACATCGAAACATCAGAGGTAAAAAATAATCTTGCAGATTTTCAACTTGTTTTAAAAAATGTTTTTGGATTAGGATTTACAATAAATATTGCCAAACCAAAAGACAATTCGATACTTCAAATAGTAATGGAGTTAAACAGTCCCAAGATAGTTCAAAATGGTTTTGCGTCGTTGACAGGAAAAGAAAAACTCCAGCATGTTGATGAACTAAAGATGGAATTGTTAAAATTTGATGTTGATTATGAAATATCTCCCAACCTGGATTCTGTCATGATAGCTGATATAGTTTATCTTGAAGACATGACCAGGACTACATTTATGGGTGCTTTGAGGTCTGTGCGAAATGCAGCGTTAGTGACGATCTCAATTCTATCTAGAAAATTTAATCCAGGTTACGAATCAACACCTCCGCATACACATTTGGATGTCAGTTCTCCATACGGCTAAGATCATTGAAGTTACATGTCGGAAACGCCAAAGTTAAAACGAAACCTAGGACTCTTAGGCGTAGCATCACTTGGAATTGCAAACATAATTGGTGCTGGAATTTTCGTGATAAGTGGAGTTGCTGCAGGGTTAGCGGGTCCCTCAGTCATATTCTCATTCTTGATTGCAGGTTCCATTGCATTAATGGCAGCTCTTTCTTATGCGGAGCTTTCTTCATTTATTCACGAAACTGGAGCTTCATATGCATTTACAAAAAGGGCATTTGGTAGGTTCTGGAGTTTTGTTGTAGGATGGTTCAATTATTTTGATTATATTGTAGGTGCGGCAGCAGTCTCGATTGGATTTGCTGCATATTTTACCGAATTATTTGGTCTTCAGGGAGGGACTGCGCTAATTCTTTCAGCTGTAGGACTGCCAATAGTCTTGATGGTTCTGAATCTCATCGGCGTGAAAGAAGCTACTCACGTCACAATGGTCATGGTGTTCATCAAGATCTTTGCACTTGTTTTATTAATAATGGTTGGAGGATTTTATATCTCGACTCACTTGGGTATAACGCACTATCATCCATTCTTTCCAAATGGTTTTGGCGGAATGCTCAATGGTTCAGCCATAATCTTCTTTGCCTTTCTTGGATTCAACACGGTAGCCATGATGTCAGAAGAGACCAAAAACCCACAAAAAACAATTCCAAGAGCATTGTTACTTGCATTTTTTGTGAGCTTTGTGTTATACATCGGGGTAGCAGTAATTGAAGTTGGAGTATTGGATTGGAAGATAATGGGAAATAACCCTTCTCCCTTGTCAACACTGGCGGCCACTATCTCAAACAATAGAATTTTTCTAGACATCATTTCATTTTCAGCCATAGTTGCAACAGGTTCTGTCGTCCTAAGTTCTATAATTGGCGGTACCAGAGCAAGTTATGTCATGGGAAGAGACAGAGTTCTACCACAAAAGTTGGATGCCATCAGTAAAAAATTTGGAACTCCATATATCTCAATTTTACTTGGTGGTTCTGCAATTGCCGTTCTAGCTGGAATTTTCTTCAAAAATATCGATACCATTGCCTCAATCTACAATTTTGGAAGTTTGTTGACATACATCTTTGTCCACTTGTCTCTTTTGAAACTAAGGAAGAAAGAATCTCAAACAATACGACCTTTTAAAGTACCTCTTTATCCAGTTCTTCCAATAATTGGATTGGCATGTTGTGTGACATTAATTTATTATCTTAGTAACACTGCAAAAATGGCTTCATTAGTATGGGGGTTAATTGGACTTGCAGTTTATTTTGTCATAACAAGACTACACAAAACAAAGATTGTGTGAATGTGTGCAACAATACTGTTCCACATATTTCAGGACAAGTTGATCCAAAATACAGGATAAGGCCGCTTGCTTGTGAAATCATGATATGACCACACTTTTGAACTAGCCTTGATTCTTCTGAAGCCGGTTTTTATTCGGTGTGGTAATTTAAGAAAAACTTGTCTTCCAATTACAAGTTGATTTGGTTTTCCAAGTGATTGCATCTTTGCAGCAAGATTTACGGATAAACCAATAATATCAATATGCGATTTCTGCTTGTTTGAGCCATATCTTACTATGTTGTTGTTTCCAAAATCTATCGTTATTTTAATTTGTAGACAAGGATAACCTGCTTTTTGCAAAATTGGATTTATTGCATTTTCAATGACTAACATCATTGCCTGTGCACAGAAAACGGCATTCTTAACATCAGTTGACACTTGTTTTTCTGGAAAATATCCAATCACTGCATCTCCAACATATTTTAGCACAAAACCATTGTAATATTCAATGATGTACGCCATTTCTTGAGAAAAGAGTCTTATTATTTTAGCAAGGTCATCAGGAGATAGTTCTGAGCTCATCTTTGTAGACCCTCCCAGATCTACGAAAAGTACAAACATTTTCATTTTTTCAGAATCATGCTTTCTCAAAAACTTGTTTGATCGTGTAATAGCCAGATGGTGATATTCAAAATCTTTGTCTAACGAGTGCGTTATTCTTTTCTGACATTTCTTTATGCACGACTCTATTTTTGAGTATTCTTGATTATTGAGTGCTAATTTTATCATCAGTATACCTTGATTGACTCTTTCTAGCTTTAGATAATCCTATAGTCATTATTATTAATTAAAAGAGGTTATGTCAAATATCTTTCATATCGTATTGACTGGGATTATTAAATAATTATCACAAAATCTAACTAATTATGAGCTGTAACGATATTATGAACACGACCCCTTTTTGGAGAAGAAAAATTTGCTCAGATTGTAAAAGAATGAAATGTCAAAAGGGTTGTAACTGCGATTGCCATTGGGAGCGTAGTTGATTTTATTTGTGTTTTCATGATCCTGTAAGACAAAATTATCTAAAATATTATTTGACAAGAACAATTGGCATATCTGCCTTTTGCATCACATACTGTGATACACTTCCCAAAAAGATTTTTTTAAAAGTGCTCAATCCTCTGGCTCCAATTACGATCAAATCAACACTGTGTGTATGAGAATATTCTACTATTGAATGACTGGGATCTCCCACCAGTATTCTACTTTCAAACGGTATTTTGTTTTTCATAGCAAGTTTTTTTGCCTGGATGATAAAAGCAGGAGGTATATCTTCAAAATCGCGTTGCTTGTATCTCTTTTCGGATGAATTTAGCACGTGAATGGCAATAATTGATGCCTCGTGTTCTGCTGCCAGATGGATCGCAGTCAATAGACTTTTCTTAGAATTTTTTGATCCATCAAGCGGTACTAAGATATTTCGAATACGTGTTCGGGGAATGTTTTTGTAGATTGTTCGTTGACTTCGTTTTACCATTTTGAATTGAGAATGTGACTCAGCATTATTAAGTGTAAAGAGATGTACCATGAACTCTACTTCTCACATACATCAGATTTAGATTTCGACAACAACCTAAATCAGGCATGATTATGAAAAATCACTTAATTTTAATACCAAAAAATGTGAAATGAGAAACTTTTTCAGAAATTGCCTTGACTGCATCTAGTTGATAAATAGAGTCAAGGTGGAGCGGACATTGCCTATTTTCTGTATCTTGGTGCTAATGGTTTCTTTTACTTTGTCTAACGATTTTGATTCTATCTTTGCTATGATATCGTATACACCAACCGTTTCTTCAATTTGTATAACTGGGATCAAAGATTTCATCTCATCAATGATTCTTTTTTCTTGTCCATAGTCACAACTAATCATGACAAACGCTGAAGCCATGATACTATTACGCATTCATCATATTTGAATCCCCCTGATTACAGTGTGTACTAACATTGTGAAGTAACCGCATGATTGTTTCAAAAATTATTTTTTATTCAATTAGATCAATCAATTTTGAAATGCCTTAATAAAGATAAAAAAGTAATAAAAATTGAATGCCAAAAAATGAAATCAAAGTTATCATACGAAATGCCAATTTTGGCGACATTCCAAAAATAATTGAATTGCAAAAAAAATCATTTCCACACATGTATGGAGAAGGAATGGTCTGGAAAGAAGAGCAGTTAGAAAGTCACATACGCATTTTTCCAGAAGGTCAGTTTGTCGCAGAGTATACTGATAAAATAATAGGATCTGCAAGCAGTTTGATAGTAAATCTTGTTCCGGAGTATAAAGAACATACTTGGATGGAGGTTTGTGGTACGGCGCAATTCCACAATCACAATCCTAAAGGTGACACACTATATGCTGCAGACGTATCAACACATCCGGATTATCGCAGCCTTGGGATAGGAACTAAGATCTACGAAGCAAGGAAGAATCTTGCCATTAAACTAAATCTACGAAGAATTATTGCAGGTGGTAGGTTGTTCAACTATTGTGAATATGCAGACAGATTATCTCCTGAGGAATATGTTAAGAAGGTCTTAAAAGGAGAGATAAGAGAACCTGTGCTTTATTTTCAGATCAAAAACGGATTTAATTTTATAAAAATCCTACCTAATTATATCAAGGACTCACGTTCATTAAATTATGCAACTTTTATAGAATGGAAAAATCCCGAATACAGGAAAGTATCATGATAATAGATTGTCACACTCATCTTAATCAATACGAATCTTTAGAAAAAATATTATCGCTTGAGGATCGCGTAAAAAAATTACTTGTCATGATGACAAGTCACAATGTAGATTATGCACTTGTTCTTTCTTCCTATATGGTAAACAAGGAAAGACCATCTACTGCAGATTTGATTGAAGCCATAAAAGGACATGATAATTTGGGAATCATAGCTGGATACAGCATAGATAATCACACTGATGAAGATTTAAAAAATTACAAAATGTGGATTAAAGATGGATTAGTAAAAGGTTTGAAAATTTATTCGGGTTATGAGCATTACTACCCCTATGACAAAAGATATCAGAAAGTTTATGATTTATGCATGGAGTTTGATGTGCCCGTTATGATACATACTGGAGATACATTTTCTGAAAAAGGCAAGCTAAGATACTCGCATCCATTAAATATCGACGATTTGGCAGTAGACAATCCTGAATTAAAAATAGTCATGTGTCACTTGGGAAACCCTTGGATCGAGGATTGTCAAGAGATTGTATACAAGAACGATAATGTTTATGCTGACATGTCAGGTCTTGCAGTAGGCAGATTTGATCATTTTTTTGAAAAAATAATGGTAGAAAAAGTTGCAGAACTGATCAATTATGCCGGAGAACCACGTTATCTTTTGTATGGTACTGATTGGCCAATTTCAGACATGGATTCATATCTCAACTTTGTTGCAAAACTGAAATTAAAGCCAAAGTTTAGGGACGAATTGATGTTCAAGAATTCTAAAAGACTTTTCAAAATTTAATCATCGTCAGATATGGAAATATCTCCCACTCCAAATTGTGATTTGAGTTTTTCCCGTTCTTCATCTAATTTTGAAATTTCTTCAGATTCTTTTTTTTCATCTCCGTGATAAATAGTTCTTATCGGCCACGGTATTCTTATATCATGTTTCTTAAATTCTTCATATAATATCATACGCATATCTGTCTCTACTTTAAAATGGGACCCAAAGTCCTTTGCATACACCCACAAAGAAAAATCCAGTGAGGATTCATTAAAATTTTCAAATCGTACTACTGGTTGATCAATATCTGCCAGAGTATTCTTGTCGCATCCGCAACTTGGTTTATCTTGCTCTAGATACGGACAATTTTTTTGGATAACTAGATGTCTTCCCTTTTCATCTTTAGATTTCATCATGGCTAATTTTCCAACCTTAATCAATATAGATGCCACTTGTTTTGGATCATTAAGATATGACACTCCAACTTTAACTGTAGCTGGAACATATGAGAATTCTTTTGTAAAATTAAGAATTTGTTCATTCGTTAATTGATTAGTAGGAATGATGGCTAGTGATTCATTGAGTGCATGTCTTATGTATGTGACTCCCGGAGTTATACTGTGTACATATCCATTAAATCCAGTGCTTAATTGAACTCTGTCTCCTTCTTGTATTGTCTTATTCTTTCTAATTATCAAATATGCAAAGTAGTTTTCCATAGTTTGCTTAAGTGCTAATCCCACTCCTACTCCAAGTCCACCTGTTGCAGTAGCAACTACCACCAAATCTACGCCCCACCATGCAATTACACCCAAAATAGTTATAATGAAAATTCCAACTGGAAGAATTTGGTTAACAGATCTAGGCATGGATTTTTGTTTTTGTTCAAAATATCCAGGAGGCTTGCCGCCCGGTATGACATATTCATAATCATTAAGCCGTTTGACTTCCATCCAGTCATCTATTGAATAAATCTCATGCGGTCTTGCTTTCAGACTAAGTGTACGTCCTGAAGCATTATTTCCATTCATACATAAATTCAAATATCTTTCATATTTTTCTCGCTCAATTTCTTTCCATTTTCCAAATGGATCTTTTATAATTGCCTGATAACTTCCTATTGTCATTCCACCTATTCTATAATTTTCTAAATGTCGTCGACCTTCTTCAGTATCAAGGTATTTTTGAAATTCATCCCTAGTAAATTCTGTAGGAATTTCCGTAGGCGGCATCCATTTGAAAAACTTGTGAAATAGATCTGGGGTATTTTCACAAACACCATATCGTTTTCCACTACATACGTCACACTTGCCGCATGGATCATCTGTAAAGCCATGTTTTATCTTCCAATTCTCAAAATCTTCTCTTTCTTTTTGATCCAAGTCACGTTTTCGTAAAATAATGGGGACCAATTGGGATATTGTGTATCCAATAATTAGAATATTAATCGAATTTAGGATCATGGCAAAAGTTTGTTTCACAGTATGCATTCCGGTAGATGACACTTCAGATTCATCAAATAAATCGTAAATTTGAATGTAAAAATTTGTAGTAGATATTAATGCGAGGGCAAAAAATGGTAGAACCGCTTTTCGTATAAAACGTGAAAGATGAGGTCGCGTATAACTAAATTTTAGCCTACGAATCCAATTTTCAAATTTGAAATAAATTGAAAAAATTGTTACTAGACCAACGATCAGAATGATCAATTGAATCTGAAGGTCACTGTTTGACAATATCAATGACGGGAGATTCTGAATCTGTCCAGATGAAACCGGTTCTACCATTTGATATTTCGCCTTTTGTGTTTACTTTGTAAATTGATTGATGAGAAAATATTATTTATTTTTATTAATTTGCAATATTGAAAATCATTTCTATCAAGAAATATTTTCATTTTATTTTTTTGTTTTTATCATTGTTAAATCTTTCCAAAAAATTATAAAAATTTTCTGCGAACGAAATAAATATGATGAGTGATATCATATAATATGGTTTTACAGCAATTTGATGACTCCTGGAGTAGATTTAGTTCTCCATTATACAAATCATATACGTTAATGAATTTTCGCGACATACCACAAATAAAAAAATTATCACATGAGAAACAATTTGAGATAGAGGTCGTAGGAAATGTTCTGCCTTTTAAGACCAATAATTATGTAGTAGAGCAACTCATAAACTGGAAAGCGGCTCCAAATGACCCCATATTCATCCTAAACTTTCCTCAAAGAAATATGCTAAAACCCAAACATTATCTTAAGATGGCAACTGCTTTGGAGAAAGGTTTAGAGAGAAAAAAGATCCAAAAAATTGCTAATGAAATACGACTACAATTAAATCCCCACCCTGCTGGCCAGATGGAACACAATGTTCCCCAACTAAGAGATGGAACCAAATTGTATGGGATGCAACACAAATACAAAGAGACAGTTCTTTTCTTTCCAAGCCAAGGGCAAACATGTCACGCTTACTGTAGTTTCTGTTTTAGATGGCCACAATTTGTTGGCATGGAAGAGCTCAAATTTGCCATGCAAGAGACCAACTCTTTAATCCAGTACCTGAAAGAGCATCCAGAAGTCACAGATATTCTCTTCACGGGAGGGGACCCTATGATCATGAAAGCAAAGTTGCTTTCACAATACATTGATTCCATACTTGACGCAGATCTGCCAAATCTACAAACTATTCGCATTGGTTCAAAAGCATTAGCTTATTGGCCTTACAAATTCACATCAGATGATGATTCACAAGAAACATTAGATTTGTTCAACAGGGTGACAAGAAGAGGAATACACCTTTCGTTTATGGCTCACTTTAATCATCCAGTAGAGCTTTCAACAGACGCTGTCAAGGCTGCAATTCACTCTATCCGAGGAACAGGTGCGCAAATTAGGACCCAATCTCCAGTTCTGAGGCATATCAACGACGATCCTAATCTTTGGGCAGAAATGTGGAAAAAACAAGTATCTCTAGGGTTGATTCCATATTACATGTTTGTAGTAAGAGATACTGGCGCACAACATTACTTTGGGATCCCATTGATACGAGCACAGGAAATATTTCGAGATGCATATCAGCAAGTAGGTGGACTTTGTAGAACAGTTAGAGGTCCAAGCATGTCTTCCACCCCAGGCAAGATCCAAGTTTTAGGAGTTGCCAAAGTAGGCAAACTCAAAGCTATCGTTATGAGATTTCTACAAGGAAGGGATCCCAAATGGGTCCAGAAGCCATTTCTTGCCAAGTATGATAAAAAAGCAATTTGGATTGATGATCTAAAACCATTCTCTGATAAGAAATTCTTTTTCGAGGTTGAATTAAAGAAGATACTAGATAAGGACATAAAAGTTTCTGGAAGAGACAATAGCATAGTCAGTGGCGGACCCCCGTAAAACAATTTTTAATAAATAACATGACAGAAATTAACATAATTGAGAAAATACAAGAGCAACAAGTGGATTTTGTCAATTTTTGGTTTGTAGATATTTTTGGAGAACTTCACAGTGTAGGAATACCATCTTATTCTCTTACTGAAGACCATTTCAAAAATGGTCTTGAGAAACTAGATGCAAGTTCTATTCGTGGATTCAAATCAGTCAATAGATCAGATATGATACTTCTTCCTGATACAACTACTTTCAAAATATTGCCACCTGATTATGATGACAATAAAAGGAAAAATGCCAGAATATTTGTTGAACTTTGCGAGATTTCAGATTCTGTTCAGCTACGATACAATCGAGATTCTAGAGGAATAGCCGCAAAAGCAGTAGATGAATTAAAAAATTTTGGATTGACTAGAGCAGTTTGGGGACCTGAACTTGAGTTTTTCATATTTGACAAGATTAGTTTATTTCCATCGCCCATTGGTGCCACCCAATCATATGGTGGTTCTGGATATTCAATAGAATCTAGTGAAGCACCATGGACTAGAGGAAATGCAAGTAGTAGAATAGATCTAAAAGGTGGCTATTATCCTGCACAACCAAAAGACACGCTTGAGGGGATAAGAAAAGACATCTGTGATGACATGTACAAGTATTTTCAGATAAAGGTAGAAGCACAACATCATGAAGTTGCTACCTCTGGTCAATGTGAGATAAATTTGTTGCATGATGAGACAGTCATTGCAGCAGACAATGTAGTTACTGCAAAAAATCTTGTAAAGGTAAAATCAAAGAAAAATGGAAAAGTTGCAACTTTTATGCCAAAACCAGTCTATGGGGACAATGCATCAGCAATGCATATGCATCAAAGTGTCTGGAATAAAGAAAAAAATATGATGTACGATCCAAATGATAAAGTAGCTGAGCTTAGTCAATTGGGCAGATATTATATCGGAGGTTTACTTGATCACGCAGATGCACTATGTGCAATATCTAATCCTACTACTAATTCATACAAAAGACTCGTACCTGATTTTGAAGCACCTGTAAATGTATGCTGGGGAATAGGCAACCGATCATCTGCAGTCAGAATACCAATGTATTCAAGGGGAAGCGAAAAGAGCAAGCGAGTAGAATATCGGGTTCCAGATCCTACTGCAAATATTTACCTCCTTGAGGCTGCATTGCTTTTAGCAGGTCTTGATGGAATAAAAAATAAAAAAGATCCAGGCGATCCTGTTGAGGAAAATGTCTATAGGCTTACCTCCGAACAAAAAAGAAATTACAAAATAAGATCACTTCCAAGTACATTAAAGGATGCTTTGGAATCACTAAAAAGCGACCAGAAGTTTCTGGAACAGATATTTACCAAGGATTTTCTTGACACTTACATATCTATGAAATATGTGGAGCAAGATGCTTTTGCACAAACTCCTACCCCGTGGGAAGTTTCAATGTACATAGATGTGTAACTAGGCATTAGAAACAAGTGTATCCTCAGGTCCTAGTTTTTTTGCGCGTCCAAGACCAATAGTAGTTATTATCACCGTAGAAATTATTATTACAAAAATTATCTGCGGATATGCAGATGCATTTGGAAGACCAAGAGTTAATGGAATGGTGGCCAATACGGCAGCTGCAAGTCCACGTGGAAGCATAACAGACGTGACTTTTTTATCAAATACAGAAAACCTCTTGGTGAGAATTACTTTGGATACACCATATCGTCCTATGTAAAATACAATTGCCATCACTATTCCAAACACGATAAATCCAAACTGACCAAAATTTGCAAGTAGACCGATGAAGACAAAAAAGAAAGATCTTACTATGAATGTTATCTGTTCGTGAAATGAATTGTCTGTTGAAACTTCAGGCATCTTGAGTCGAAGGCGATGTCCAAGAACCCGCCTGTTTCCCAACATCAAGCCAAAGACCAGTGCTGTAAGCGCACCAGATTCTCCAAGAGATTTTGCTAAAAAGAACAGTACGAATAAAATCCCAAGCGTTAGCATGTAAGCATGTTTTGTGTTTGACAGTTTTGAGCTCAGATACATCCATGGCAATCCAACCCCAAAACCAAGAAGCAAACCAACCCCTATGGATCTAGCTGCTGTTACACCAATTAGACTAGGATCAAAAGTATGTGACGCAATCTGACTAAATAATAAAAATGCTCCAATCGTTGCAAGAATATCGGTAATTGCAGATTCTAAGCTGAGCATAGCTTTTACCTCATCTGAAATTGCAAGTCTTCGAACAAGACCAAAGACAACAATTGAGCTACTTCCACCTACCATTACTCCTAACAATAATCCATCCACCCAGTGCCAACCAAGACCATATACTGCAATGACTGCGGCTGAAATGGTAGATACTACAAATCCTAATACTGCAAGTAAAGCTGCAAAATGTGCAGTTTTAATTATGCTTTTAATATCCAAGTTAAGACCACCATCGAACATAATTATTATCAATGCCAAGGCTGAAAAATATGGAACTATTTTTAAGATTACTTCAGAGTGTACAATACCTAAGATGGGCCCCACAATAACACCAAAAACCATAAGGAAAGTGACATCAGGAATACCAGTTCTCCTAAAAAACGCTTCACCGCCAACACCAATGAATATTATAATTCCCACTGCAAGAAGTACAACTTCAGCTGATGCCAAATTTATTCCATGAAATACATTGTTAATTAAATAGTGATTTAGATCAGAAATGCTGTTTCTTAGAAAATTTGAATTAAGCACTTGTTGTACTTTTTCAGAGTAGGTTGAATTTTCTAATGCGAATACTATAGATAAAATATGGAATAACAAATTTCAAACTATTCTTGATTTTCAATACGTTTAAAAGTTTAGAACCAGATAAATGCATGAAACGTATAAAATATTACAATGTCGCGATCTGTTATTGTTCTGTATGTTTCTCTAGTAATTTTGTTCATTAGTATTCCTGCACATGCAGCTTTTGGTGAAAATAAAACAATAACGATCCCCCTAGGAGCATCAAATCCACATTTTGAGACGGAAGCAAAATTCTGGTATTTGCCACCAGTTGTCACAATTAATAATGGTGACACTGTAACTTGGATAAATTCAGACAATGAAATACATACAGTGACAAGTGGAAAAGGAGTTGACAGGGGCCAATTCGCACAAGGTAAGATGAATGGAACATCAGACGGTTATTTTGATAGTGGGCCTTTCAAGCCCAAAGATTCTTGGTCATTTACTTTTGATAAACCCGGTACATTCTATTATTTTTGTACTATCCACCCTTGGATGAATGGAGCCGTAGTGGTAAGTAATGCCATACCTGATTTTGCCACGGATGCTCAGGGAAATAAGATAGAAAAGTTTCCAGTCATACAATATAGCCAGGGAAGAGAAATTGAGGCAGATCTGACGTGGGAACCACATGTAATTCTTACAGGGGAGAAAATTACATTTATTTTCCAATTTTACGATCCACAGAATTCTAAAATTTTATCACCCATTGAATATCATTATTCCATAGTGCAAAACGGAACGGAGTTATTTAGTGCGGATGGTGCAACCCAATTTAGTGGAGATTACAAATATTTCATATTCAAAAATCCTGGACCCGTTGAAATTAAACTTGAAAAAATTGGCGGCACCGACTTGTCTGTAGTATATTCTACCATAGTATTTCAGAACCCATCTGAAGTAAAAACTGATATACCAATAATTCAACCTGCAAGAAACATATTTCTAAGTCAAGAACTTCAGACAGTCTTCATTGGCCCTCCAATTGCACTTCTGGTATTTATTGTGATATGGGCAAAGTGGGGAGACAAATTTAGAAAAAAAAGTAGAAACATAACAGAAAAAAAATCTGCCATATGATCCAACTAGATGATAATAAGATCAAGTGAAAACTGATAGGATTCAGACTGGCGGTCTCTAAAGCTAGATTTGTATTTTGATATGCAAATTGTTAAAAATGTTGTAGGTATGTTTTCATGTGTGAATAGGCGCATCAGGAGTATTGGATGAGCGATATTTTTACAGACCAATTAGTTAACTCAGAATATCTCATACCTGTTTTTTTGGGGTCTTTATTTGCCGTATCATTTCTGTCGGCAAGGACAAGAATTCCACATGCAATGATTCTCGCATCTGTTGGAATTGCCATCTCTTTAGTCCATTTTATAGGAATTAATGGAATCATACTGGATAAGTTCAAGATTGATCCAAGATTAATTCTATATTTCATAGTGCCACCGTTGATTTTCGATGCGATGATACGAATAAATCGTATCGAGTTCAAATCTATTCGAATCTCATCTTTTCTGTTAGCTACAATTGGAACGGTGCTTGCCACAATAATAGGTGGGTTGGTACTGGGTTATCTTTCAGGCATCCCATTTATCATTGCCTTTGCATTTGCAGCATTGATGTCCCCTACTGATGCAGCAGTTGTAATTGAGATATTCAAGAGAGTGAGGGTGCCAAAATCACTAGGAGCTCTTATGGAATCAGAGGCAAGTCTGAATGATGCAACAGGAGCTATAATTTATTCATCAATTATTGCAATTGCACTAGCACAAGGTTCATTTTCATATGGAGATTCAGGTGGATTAGATTCAATCAATGTAAACATTTTGGCAGAATCTGAACATTTTGCAATCGTATTCTTTGGAGGTGTGGCAATTGGGCTGGCATTTGCAATCGTAGGACAGAAACTTCATAGGCTCATGGATGAAATATTGTCTGAAACAGGTCTTACACTTGCAATTGTGTTTGGTTCAGTCGTTACTGCAAATTCACTAGGAGTTTCAGGCCTTGTTGCAGTTGCAATAGCTGGACTTTATTTTGGACATGTGACATCAAAACAAGAAAATACACTAAGTACAAGAACAAAGACGTTTGTGTTTCAGTTTTGGGAGATGATTGCATACATTGCAAATTCGTTGGCGTTTCTGTACTTAGGTCTAAGTATGGATCTTGTAAGTATTGGCAAAAACTTGCCATTAGTTGCCTTTGCGGTCGTAGCAGTTTTTGCAGGAAGATTGGTATCTACATACCCAATACTTGGAATAACTAACAGATTCACAAAGGAAAAGATCCCAAGGGCATGGAGGCATGTAGCAATGATTGGAAGTATGAGAGGAGCAATATCAGTGGCACTTGTTGGAACACTTCCTGAAAGTGATTTTAAAAATACACTTCAAACAATGACCTTTGGTGTAGTTCTGTGTTCTTTGATATTACAATATCCTGCTCTTTTACAATTCATTAAAACCAAGTTCAAAGACATATCACCAGAAAAAGTTAGTTAAAAAAAATAATTCCGTCTAGAAAAAATTGACTAGTGCATTAGAATAGAAAGTAAACAAATGTAATTCTCAAAGATCTAGTTACAAACACATAATGGTATTTCAATTTCACTGATTGCAGTGTATACTATCTAGCATTTATGCTAGGTTTTAGAGAGTCATATTGTGATCAAAATCACTGCAAAAATAATGATAAACTCTACTGCTAAAAAAGTCTGGAGTGTCATATCTGCAATTGAAAGGGATCCTTATTTTTGGAAAGGAATGATTAGAGTACGAAACAAATCACGAGATGGAAACGTGTTCACTCGAGAGGTGATACTGAGTAACTCCGACAAATGCTATCAAAAAATTATTCTTTTTCCTATCGAGGGTATTCACATAAAGTGGACTAGAGGCTCATTGATTGGCATAAAAGATATTTTGTTAACACAGATTGGAAACCAAACTCTTTTGGAAGTTCAGATGAATTATACCATTAAAGGAATTGCACAACTTCGCTCTAGACATATTTCAGAAGAATTACGAAACGAAGCTGAATTGGCACTACAGTTGATAAAAGAAGACATTGAGAAAATTCAGCCTTTTCAAATCAAGGAAAGAAAACAATGGGCGGACTTGATTCATGAATAAACGTAAACAAATTCTTGCGAAACAAGAGCTAGATGTTGTTACAAATATACCACACAAAACAAATGAAGTTTTTCCAAAATGTATTACTCGCGATTGTAAAGGATGGCCAATAATAACAGATAATGCATCAGGTGAGATCCTTTGCGGCTCATGTGGACGAGTTTTAGAAGAAAAGTCTTTAGAAACTATTCCATCGCATTGGTCTGACCCGGCAGATTATTTGACAAAAAAAAATTCTGGATCGGCTAACTCCTTGACAATGTTTGATAGGAACATGACAACGGTTATGTCCAATAGAGACTTTATGGGAAACTTTCTCTCTAGAACCAATAAGAACGAATTTTATCGCCTTAAGATACTAAACACTAGAAGCACAGTTGCATCTAAAAACAAGTCATTGCGGTCTGCTCTTTTATTTCTTAACATGTTGCAAATGAAACTTGGAATACCAAATTCTGTAGCTGAAAATTCTGCACATATGTACCGGAAAGCTATACGGATAAAAATGACTGTCGGACGAAAATCAAGAAATATAATGTGTGCTTGCATCTATGCATCTTGCAAGCAATATGGTATTCCAAGATCAATTCTTGAGATATCTATCACTAGCAATATAGGTAAAAAAGAGATTGCGAGGACATATCGGAGTTTAGTTGAAAGATTAGATTTGTCAATAAACCCTTTCAGTTCTAGAGAATTTCTGGCAAGAATTGCAAATGAGGCAAAAATCAGCGAAAAATCAAGAAGAGACGCCTTGGAAATAATTTATTCAATTGAGAAATCAGGTCTAGCACAAGGAAAAAATCCAAAAGCGTTAGCGGCAGCATCGCTTTATTTGGCTTGTATACTAAACACAGAAAAAAAGACACAGGCAGAAATATCAAAGGCCTCTGGCATTACATCTACCACCATAAGAACAAGATATTATGATTTGAAAAAATTCTTTCTTGAAACAGTAGACTCGCAATAATTGTGATAAAGTGATTTATAGAAACTCTATAAACAAATTATAAAAATCTGTTTACTACCTATACCTTCTCCACATTGCAAATACTCCCAGAGATGATTGACGGGTTGAGCTTATGCATTGAAAAGGTATCTTTTATTTTTATTCGTGTAAAGTGTCATACATTCATGCAAATCTTAAAAGCTCAACAATACTTACTAAAGGGAGTTGAGTTCAAGTACCAAAAAAACATCCACAATTACCTTCAGGCTTGATGAAAATACGATCAATGGACTGCGTAGTGAGTCAAGCAATAGAAAAGTAAGCACCAATACGCTTGTAAATCAGGCATTAAGGCAGTTTTTGGATTGGGGCATGTATGAATCGACAGTTGGATTTGTGATAATCAACAAACAGGTTTTTGTTCATGTTTTTGGCAAGCTAAGCCAAAAAGAGATAATAGATATCGCTACCCGTGTTGGCAAAGATGAAGTAAAAAATATTGCATTATTCATGAAAGGCAGGATTGATATCCAGTCATTTTTGTCATGGTTTGAGTTACGGATGATAAACTCATCGGTTCAAGTGAGTCATATTCATGAAGACAATCATTTTCACAGGTATGTTATGAAGCATGAATTGGGAAAAAACTGGTCTTTATATCATAAAACAATTCTTGATTTGATATTTGAGGAGGTATTCAATAAAAAAATTGCTGTAAAAATTGACAAAACCATGATTTCATTTGAATTTTCTGAATAATGGGTTTGTTTTATTTTATAATACATATTAGAAAGATGAATAATTTCTAAACGAAAAATCAGCTGAATACGAATCATCTATTTCTCAACAACATATTCATTTCACAAATTATTCCTGATAAACAGAAATTTTTACCAAATACATCAATCTAAACAAAACTAGGGCTAAAAATTACCTATGATTTTATTTCAAAAACTGATCATGCAATTTAATTTGGAATGTATTGCAGTGTGTACTTACCAACTTAATTATTTTACTACAAATAAGACATCGTGCAGATCTTATCTCCATTAAGAGTCAAAGTTGATAAAAGAGAAGAACAGATTCTTCGAGCTTTATTAGACAAACATTGTCTTTCTATTCTAAGCATAACAAAAGAAAATGCGATGACGGCTTCAATGATTTGTTCATGTTGCAATATTTCTCCAAGTGCTGCTTATAGAAAACTAAAGTTGCTTCAAAAACTCAATCTTCTACGTGCTACATATACCATCCAACCTAATGGTAAAAAATCAATGTCATTTCAAAGTAAAATTATTAGAATCAATATATTGTTGTGTGAAAATCAACTACAGATTCATACAAATTTTGTACCACTTGAATGATGATATAATGTTGTCATATGTATTACTTGAATCATTGTGTGACTCTATTCTCAGATTGAACAAAAGCATCCAATCTGTTGCAGTTATCAACAATCGTGGAAGGGTAATGGAAAAAATTTCAAGAACCAAGTTTACTAGACAATTTCCTGACCATTTGAATGAACTTTTCTGTATGAGTTGTATTCTACAGATTTCAATGGGAAAAGATTTTGATGAAAACTATGGTCCCATTAATTATCACATATCAGAAAGATCAAACCTTACAATTATTACCTTTCCATTAGATGAAAATATGATTCTCATAACAGCCAACAAAAGCATTAGTCCTATAACAGTGGCAAGAAAGACCATGGACATAATTAATAATCATGTAAAATTACCCTAAGATCTGACTATGGATTAATTTTTTTCGTTGTCATAAGTCAATAACTGTAACATTCTTATCCTCAACATAAATCATTCAAGTTGAAGTGAATCTTTTTTGGAAGAAATTCAAATGCGAGAAATGCAAATTAAAGTTTTCAAAATATGAAGATCTAATAGCCCATGCTCGTCATGAACACCATCATGAAATAATAAAGTGCATGGAATGTGGAAAGGAGTTCGTCTATGAAGCAGATAGACTGCACCACTCAAGAAAGGAACATGAGAAAAAAATGTTTGGTCGCATCCACAAATATGGAAATAAACGCGAGAAAAAATCATTGTCCACACAAGATAAGGTGGATAAATACACTGGACACTTTAGCGATAAGCTTTGAATACACATTAGATTAAAAATCCAATTTTCCATCCATTCATACTTTAAGAAAAACACATCGACGTTAAATTATGATGGAATTTGTTGAAAGATCAATAATTGCAACATCTCGAAGAAAAACACTAACATAGCAAAACACGTTCACAAATCTCAGACAATCGGAGGATATGTATCTGCATTTTTTGAATAGTTAGAATTTCATCGCTTGCTTGTATCTCCACTAAATTCTTTATTACAAATCTTTAAGCAAATTTATCAGCAAAAGAATAAAAAAGTAAAAATATAGTTTTAGATATTACATGCGATAATAATCACTTAACAAAGTTAACTCATCCTTAAATAAAATCGAGAACAATTAGGAGCGATGTTGCCAAAAACACTTGCAATCATAATTGGGGGTTGTATTGGTGGTACGATCGTCATATCGATTGCAATGCTGTCTGCTTCAGGATGGGAAACTCCTGGAAAATATACTGGAATAAGTGATGCATCACACACTCCCAATAGTATAACAAACTGTTATTCATTTCAAACAGGATGTAAGAATATTAATTCAAAAATACCACAGTCTGACTTGGATAGTGGAGCATACCTAGGTTCGAACTATCATTAACATCACATACCGAGTCACATATTGATGAAATGATAATACAACATCTTGAATACCTATTTTGACCATCGTGATCTGACCTCCAGATAGGCATTGTAGACGGTAATCAATAAGGCAAAATGATCGTGTAGACTAATTTAGCCAACACCACCTTAGTATACACCTTTTGTCACAAAAAGGCGAAGACCTTTTATTCTAAGATGATTCAAATATTCAAAATGTCTAAAAAGATTCTAGTTTTTGCAGTTCTATTTTCTCTTGTATTATCCATGACAGTAATACAAGAGGCCAATGCCCTGACCAAAGGTACAGGCCAGTATAGTCGTACTACAGCAAGCCTTGATCCAAGCAGGGTCTGTGGTAACCACATTTGTCAACCAGGAGAGAATTCCAAGTGGTCATCAGCTGTACTGTCATCACAACGCCAAGGCCCTGGTAAAGCTACTGGTGCACAGTATGGAATCATCATAATGCATCAAATGGTTGTAAATGCTCTAGCAAAAACAAATCATGCAGATCAAATGACTTGGAGTCATCCAACCATGTCAAATAATACAAATATGAATTCCACTGGAATGAAATAGATACAACCATTCTTGTATAATCAAATAACAAACAAAAATACAACCCAAAGTATACAGGCAGATCCAAAGTTAATGTTAAATTGGCAGGTTTAATCCAGTCTCATAATGACAGAGTTTGAAGAGTTTGCATATGCCCTTTTGGATCAGCTCTCAGTTGAGCTAAATGAAGAAAAAGAGATAACAAATTCAAAAGCAAAATCTGAGCAGATATTTGCTTCAAAGATAAAGTTTGAAGACATTGAACCAATCTGCAACAGGCTGTTTTCAGACATGTCAAAAAAGATAACAGAATTTACCGGAATTCAAGTATCGCAGACAAGAGTTGAATTTCCCGAGCTTGTAGAGTTTAAGCGTCTGAAAGGACGTAAGGTGTATCCCACAAAGGAATCGGTAGAGTTTGTAGATGATCTTTTCACAGCAATTGCACAAGAAGATGCTCAAAAGATAGCATCTCTTGCAGAAAAGCAGACTTTTCGATATCTTGTTTATTCTACCTATGCAAAGGGGTACATCTCACAGATATCCACTACATATGGAGATTTTTATGAATCTGTAATATACCTAAACAAGTTCATTTTATTTAGTTATCCTCAGATAATACTACACAAGCAAGGCGAGCCCTATGAGTCAAGGTTTGATCAAGTAAATTCCGGATACATCGGAGCCTTGAAGATGACCATTCTTGAAGAGCAGATCCATTCAATACAAAATAATCTCTACAACATCAACAAAAATGCAGTATCTGAAGTAAATGCAATCAACGAAGAGCTTGCGAAAATCATCTTGAGTCTTGACGATACCGCAACAAAGAATCTTTACAATTATTTACAGTTACCAGAAGTTCCAGATGAATATCCAGTTGCAAAGAGGGCAAATCTGTTCTTCATATTAAATCCAGACAATTTCATAGTTCAAGTCTTGGGTCCAGACGTTATGACATTTACAAAGGTAACAGTGGATCCTAAAATTTTGGAAATGATTCCACAACTTTTAGACATTTACCAGCGATGGTTAAAACCAATCCAAGCACACCATGCAGCTTTTACAATAATGGAAGGAATGGCGGAGTTTGCAGTAAAAAACATTCTAAGAGATGATCAAGACTTTAAGAATTATCTAGTTACCTTTGCAAACAGCGATATCTCATCATATCAAGTCAGAAAGAGCATGGGAACAGACTTTACAGAACATGTCTTTGCAAAATTAGGCAAGGACACATACAAGACTTTGATTGCAAATCCTCCCACAACTCGCGAACTCAAAAATCCAGAGAGTTATCTAAATAGAAGATGAATGAATTTGATCCATTTGCATCAGAGTGGATCTCTTATGCAAAAAGCCCGCAATATACACTAGTTGAAAAGTGCCTAAAATTATCTCAGATATTAGAGTTTCCAGACCTTGACATTACAGAATATGTCAAAAAACTGCAATCATTTGAACAAGGGTTGCGTGACCACATCTCCGATGTTAAAAATCCCATCTATCTTGTTTCTATGCTAAATGAGTACATGTTTGACATCTTAGAGTTTGAAGGAAACAGTGATGATTACTATAATCCAAGAAACAACTTTCTCAATGTAGTAATTGACAAGCGTACTGGAATACCAATCACATTATCAATTATTTATATCGAGATTGCAAAGGCAATAGGACTTGAGCTTCGCCCTGTTGGGTTTCCAGGTCATTTTCTTGTAAAATATTCAGAGGAGCTTATTTTAGATCCTTTCAACAGGGGCAGTCTGCTAGATGTTGAAGACCTCCAGGACATACTTGATGCCACATATGGTGAAGGAGTAGAGTTTGAGCCAGAGTATCTAAATGACATTGAACCAGAAAAAATATTGATAAGAATTCTAAGAAATCTAAAGGGATCTTACACCGAGTCTTTTAGTTATGAAAAAGCAATGCACTGCATCAACATGATACTAGGTCTTGATCCAGATTCATCAGAAGACATTAGAGACAAAGGAATCGTGCAGTCAAGGCTGCTTCAAAATGATCTTGCTCTAGTATCACTTAACAGGTATCTTGAGCTTGCCCCAGAAGCAGATGATGTTGACGATGTATTAGAAATGATAAAAAGCATTAAAGAGAAATCTAGTCAATAATTGATTGTACGTCTTTTCCTTTTTTGATTAGCTTGTGTTCATATCGTACAATCTTGTTTCGCATGGTTCCTTTGAGGACATCCACCTCATTTCTCAGGCTGGCTACCTCATCTTCAAGTCTAGCTACTCTTTCATAGATTGACTCGTCTTCGCCTGCCATACGTTTAATCTTCACTAGATATGACCTTAAAAATTTATGGTTTATTTTGTTGAGGGTTTTGTCAGTATTTTCTACAGAGTGAATTCGCCGTTACATGATTGGCACTTGCCTTTCTCGCTTCCAATCAATCCTATTATCAAAATTTTTCCTATTGTACCACATTTAGGACAGAGGCCGGTTGTAACGTTTTTTGGACCGCTTGATCTTGGTTTTACTGTTTTTCTCCTTACCATTGAATAAATTTGTGAAATTCGGTTTATTAAGTTTAAGCGTAGATCGCAAAAAGCGCGGGGAGTGGGATTCGAACCCACGGGTCCTTACGGACATGGGATTAGCAATCCCACGCCCTACCAGGCTAGGCGACCCCCGCACAGATGTTGCTGAA
>JAGWGU010000066.1 GCA_028867275.1 Nitrososphaerota archaeon | reverse complement strand
ATTACAACATGTATTGGTTTAATCAACTTTCAAAAGAAAAATTATGGAAAGAGTTCGAGTCAAAGATTCCCAAGTGATTTGATATGATGTGGTCTGAGAAATATAGGCCAAAGAACTTGCTTGAGATGGTTGGAAATGAGGAAGCAAAAGAATCCTTTGTAAAGTGGCTTGGAAAATGGATCAAAGGAACAAAACCTCTTTTATTAGTTGGTCCTCCTGGCATTGGAAAAACAACCATGGCTGTATTGGGAACAAAGCAATTTGGCTATGATCTAATCAGCATGAATGCAAGTGATGTAAGAAGCAAACAGAAAATTCAGGAAATTCTCAACCCGGTTCTTGGTAATAGTAGTGTACTTGGAAAACCGATGATCTTCATTGATGAAGTGGATGGAATACATGGAAGATCTGACTTTGGTGGAGTTGATGCCCTAATTGACATACTGAAAGAGTCTACTGTGCCAATAGTTCTTGCAGCAAATTCTGATAAGTCTGACAAGATGAAATCCATAAAAAAAGTTGTGACTACTGTAAAACTAAGGCCTCTTCCTCCAAGATTAATGCGATTGTATGTTGAAGAAATTCTGAAACGAGAAGGTGCATCAATAAAGATTGGTAACATGATAAAAATGATTATTGATTCACGTGGTGATATCAGGTCAATTCTGAATTCTGCCCAGGCATTATCTGGAGGATTTGAACCTCAACTTGACAAGTCCTATGAAACTAATGATGTGGAAGAATCTGTAAATCTATTTTTTAATGCCAAATCGCCTGAAGAAGCTCAGGCGATACTTTATTCTTTGAGAATCGATCCTAGGGAAAAGATCAATGCATTTTACTCTAGCATAATAACAAGCTCCCTTCCTGCAAATGTACTTCACGAAATGCTTGATGTTTTATCAGAAGCTGATATGTTGTATGGAAAAATAATGCGAAAACAAGAATGGAGACTCTTACGATATCTAGATGGTATCTTGTTAAAATTATACAAACAAGGAATGGCAATAAAATATTCTAAATTTAATCTTCCATGGCCTACCCTTAATAGAATAAGATGGGATGGCACGGCAATCAAGGGGCTTACTGGAAGCCTTGCAAAACAAATGCATGTCTCACGCAGTACATTTTCAACTTTCTATCTTCCATATCTTCTCTATTGTATGAAAAACAAGTCTATTGAAATGGATCTAAACGAGTCTGATAATGAAATTATCCAAAAGGAGATGGCTTTGATAAAATGAGCTGGCGTACAATACCTATGAAATTTCCTGGAACATGTCTTGTTTGCAATAAAAAAATTGAAGTCAATGAAATAGCTCTGTGGGCCAAGGGACTGGGTGTAAAACATCAGGCCTGCGCAGAAGTAAAGCAGCTAAAATGCATAGTTTGTGGAGGTCCTGCAGGATGTCCTGATTGTGAATTTGCAGATAACTGTGATCTGGAAAAAGTATCTCAGATGTGCATATGTAAAAAATGCAGTGAAGAAAAGAACGCTTTCTCTCTCTATCAAACTTCTGTAGCAAAAAAATATCCTATGCTAAACATCAAACAGTAAACTAGTATAAATTAGAAACCTCGGCAATTATTCAATAACATGAATTAGTGGTTTTTGTTTTCTCGTAAACACTAAAAATGGTGATCTTGACTGTGAGAAAGATTCCAGTCTGGTTTAAACTCACATATTGTAAAACCTTAAAATCTAACCCCTTAGATTGAAAAACAAATGGCAAAGTCTACAAAGATAGCACCATTAGATCCAGCATTCCATGGGGAGTCCAACTATGAAGTAGGATTAGAGGATCTTCTTGTAGAAAAGAGGAATCTGGTTGCAAAAGTAGAATCTGATCCACATTCTACCAAGGAAACACTACAATCTACAAGGGAAGAACTCCAAATTATAGAAGGATTGTGGGAAAATTACCATATTGGAATGAATGTTTTCCGTAACGCAAAGGGCGGCCGAGATGGTATTAGGGAAGTTAAAACTGATTAAATTAATATAGGTTGTACATAGCCTCTAATTCGAATCATGCATTCTGAAAAGATAAAAAATTTTTTACATAAAAGGCGACAAGCAGAGCAAAGCGGCGGAGAAGAAAGAATTCAAGGTCAGCATGAAAAAGGTAAGCTTACCGCTCGAGAGAGAATTGACCTTCTGCTTGACGAAGGAAGCTTTACAGAAGTTGATGCCATGACGACTCATCATTACTATGAATTTGATATGCAGAACAAAAAATTCTTTGGCGATGGAGTGGTGACAGGATATGGAACCATACACGGAAAACAAGTTTTTCTTTTTGCTTATGATTTTACAGTTCTTGGTGGAACACTAAGTGAGATGGGGGCAAAGAAAATTACAAAAATTATGGCCCATGCTGTTAAAGTCGGATGCCCGATAATTGGAATAATTGATTCAGGTGGAGCCAGAATTCAGGAGGGAATCCTAAGTCTTGATGGCTTTGCTAGTATATTCTATCATAATCAACTTGCATCTGGAGTAGTTCCTCAAATTACTATTAGTGTGGGACCATCAGCAGGAGGTGCAGTATATTCACCTGCAATGACAGACTTTGTAATAATGGCTGACAAGATTGCTACCATGTTTGTAACAGGTCCAGAGGTTGTCAAGACAGTCCTTGGAGAAGAAGTATCTTTTGATGAGCTTGGTGGTGCAATGTCACATGGAAGAAATAGTGGTGTTGCACACTTTGTTGGAAAAAATGAATATCAATGCATGGATATTGTAAAGACACTCTTATCATATATTCCTCAGAACAGTACTGAGGAAGCACCTATTATAGAAACTGGTGATGATCCAAACCGCCTAGACAACAATCTCATAAACATAATTCCCGAAAACCCTCTGCAGCCATATGACATGAAAGAGATCATAAATTCTATAGTTGATAACCATGTGTTCTTTGAGATACATGAATTATTTGCACCAAATGTTGTAATTGGATTTGCCAGACTTCATGGCAAAACAGTAGGAATTGTTGCAAATCAACCGATGGTACTAGCAGGAGCTCTTGATATTGATTCATCTAACAAGGCATCTAGATTCATTAGATTTTGTGATTGCTATGGTATTCCAATTATCACACTAGTCGATACGCCTGGATACATGCCTGGAACGCAGCAAGAGCATGCTGGAATCATCCGTCATGGAAGTAAGCTCTTGTATGCTTACTGTGAAGCTACAGTACCAAAAATTACGTTAATCATAGGAAAAGCCTATGGTGGAGCATACATTGCGATGGCAAGCAAAAACTTGGGAACCGATGTTAATTATGCATGGCCAACTGCACAAATAGCTGTACTTGGTTCAGAAGCGGCTGTGAGAATTATGAATAGAAAAGAACTTGATTCTGCAAAAGACTCTGCTGCATTAAAAAAACAACTTGTTGATAATTTCACGGAAAAATTTGCTAATCCTTACGTAGCTGCATCATATGGCACAATTGATTCGGTAATTGATCCTGCTGAAACACGGCCGGCTCTAATTCGCGCTTTGGATGCTTTAGCAAATAAAAGAGAAAGAAGAATCCCAAGAAAACATGGGAACATTAATCTTTAGAACGATATGATCAAGAAAATTTTAATCTCAAACAGAGGAGAAATCGCAATACGAGTTATAAAGACATGTAATGCATTAGGGATAAAATCGGTAGCAGTTTATTCTGATGAAGATGTAAACTCAAAACACGTCAAGATGGCTACTGAAGCATATCATATAGGTCCTGCATCTCCTGCACAGAGCTATCTTAACATGGAAAAAATAGTAGAGACTGCAATTAGCTCTGGTGCTGATGCAATCCATCCTGGATATGGGTTCCTTTCCGAAAATGCAGACTTTGCAGATCTTTGTGAGAAAAAGAATCTCAATTTCATAGGGCCTTCTGGAAAATCAATGAGACTTTGTGGTGATAAAATGGAATGTAAGGCGGTAATGATGAAAGCCAAAGTGCCAACTGTACCAGGAAGC
Source organism: Nitrososphaerota archaeon (assembly GCA_028867275.1). Taxonomy (GTDB): domain Archaea; phylum Thermoproteota; class Nitrososphaeria; order Nitrososphaerales; family Nitrosopumilaceae; genus Nitrosotalea. The sequence continues at coordinate 1,817 of JAGWGU010000066.1, read as the reverse complement.
CCTGGAATTGTTGAAGAAGTTGAAAAGGCACTGGACATTGCACACAACATTGGTTATCCTGTTTTACTCAAGTCAGTCTTTGGTGGAGGAGGTAGGGGAATCAGACTGGTGCATAATGAAAAAGAACTAAGAGAAGCGTTTGAGATTGCATCTGGAGAATCAAAAGCAGCATTTGGCAAGTCTGCACTATTTGTTGAAAAATTCCTTCCAAAAATTAGACATATTGAACTTCAGCTAGCACGTGACAAGCATGGAAATGCAGTACATATCTTTGAACGAGAGTGTTCCATTCAGAGAAGACATCAAAAACTCATTGAAATGTCTCCATCCCCAGTTGTTGATCAAAAGACACGTGATGAAATAGGAGAGCTGGCAGTAAAAGCTGCAATAGCTGTTGACTATCATAATGCAGGAACTGCAGAGTTTCTAAGACTAGATGATGGAACTTTCTATTTTATAGAAATAAATGCAAGACTGCAAGTTGAACATCCTGTAACTGAGCTAGTTTCAGGTCTTGATCTTGTAAAATTACAAATTGACATAGCAAATGGAAAAGAAATTCCTTTCAAACAAAAAGATCTCAAAGTAAACGGATGTTCAATAGAATGTAGAATAAATGCAGAAGATACATTCTTGGACTTTGCACCATCCACTGGAAAGATATGGGATGTCAACATTCCATCAGGTCCGGGAGTGAGAGTGGATACGTATCTTTATCCTGGTTGCACCGTGTCGCCTTACTATGACTCACTTATGGGCAAACTCATTACATGGGGACAAAACTTTGAAGAAGCCAGACAGAGAATGGCACTAGCATTATCTGATTTTTACATTGAAGGAGTTGAAACTGCTATACCGTTGTACAAGACTATATTGAACAGCAAGGAATTCATTAATGGAGACTTGTCAACAGACTTTCTTGATAGATTCAAGATACTTGACAGGCTACAGAGTGATTTGAAAAATGAGGCATCACAAAAATCAGAAGCTGCGATAGCTGCAACACTCATACACTCAGAATTTCTCAAAAACAAGATAAAGTCACGCAAAGAGCATAGTGTTAGATGGAAAACTCAAGTGGACAGGCATTGATATGAAGTTCAAACTAGAAAATACCGATGAAAACTTGGATGGAGAAATTGTAAAATCCCTTGGTAATAATGAGTTTATCCTGAAAATCCAAGGAAAAGAGCGTGACCTTAAGATCATCACCATGACTCATGATAAAGTTGAGTTTATGCTAGATAGTGTTTATCATATTACAAAATATCTTGAAAACAGCACTAACAGAATTACACTTGTAGTGGACGGAGTAAAACTAACCTTTAACAAACGTCCTGAGATGGACAAAATTGTATACAAAAATTCTGGTGCTGATTCTACATCTGATTCTCAAATAAATCTCAAAAGTCAAATTCCTGGTAGAGTCGTATCGATAAATGTGGCTGCTGGAAATAATGTCAAGAAAGGAGATGTGGTATGTGTTTTGGAATCAATGAAAATGCAAATCTCAATTAAATCTCACAAAGATGGTGTTGTAAAATCCATCAAGATGAAGCAGGGCTCATCCGTTGCAAAAAATGATGTACTTGCAGAGATTGAATAAATATTTCTAAAAATAAATTAAAAGAGATTTTACTTTATTTTTTGAGAAAGTTTATGATCTCTTGATAGTTTGGTTCTATCAATGGATTGTCTGAAACCCATTTGTAGACTATGTTTCCACCTTCATCTACGATAAATACAGATCTTTTTGCTGCATCATATCCCTTTACATGCAACAAGTCAGGCATTAGGACATCATAATCTCTTATTGT
>JAGWGU010000016.1 GCA_028867275.1 Nitrososphaerota archaeon | reverse complement strand
CCCTCTTGCCAGAGAAACTCTGATGTTCTCAAAAATGGCTTGGTTGCCTTTATCTCCGCTCTAAGGGCAGTATTCCAAAAATTAATCTTTAGGGGAAGGTCTCTCCAACTCTTTATCCATTTTGAATACATGGAATATGCAAGAGCTTCAGAGGTGGGCCTCAATGCAAGCTTGTCCCCAATCTCTGTTTCACCAGAGTGGGTAACCCAAAAAACTTCGGGTGTAAAACCTGCAAAGTGATCTGACTCTTTGCTTAACAATGACTCTGGTATCAAAACCGGAAGAAAACCATTCTCATGTCCTGTTGCTTTTAATTTCTGGTCAAGTGAGGACTTCAAAGATTCCCATATTGAATATCCGTATGGCCTCAAGACGATTAGGCCTTTTACTGGTGCATAATCTGCAAGCTGTGCTTTTAGTACTATCTGTGTATACCACTCGCTAAAATTTTCATTTTTCTTTACTGTAATTCCTATCTCTTTGCTCAATTCCAGTCTTTCTTATACTTGCACTAATGAGCTTTCTGGTTTTTTAGAGTGGATCGCCTTTGCAGAGCACTTGTCCTGAGACCCTGCTCTGGAAGTTAGGACATACAAAACATTGGATAAATGGAAGTTCGTTTTTCACAACAGGACAGTCTACTGATTCTTCCTTCATGCGCTTGAGCATCTTTGGGCTCACACCTTTGAGCTTGAGTTTTCCCTTGTCGTCCATCATGCCTGATGCTTTGAGTTCATCTTTGGTTTCATCTGACAGCTTGATGGCCTTTGCAACGGTTTTTACTGGGACTTCATATTTGTGTGGAAGTTCAGCCATGTTCTACAACTTGGAAAGCTTGAATATATTGCTAGTGGTAGAAAGATCTGACAATCACTTAAGATTAATATAATCTGATTTGTGGTTGAAAGAAGAAACTAATGCTAGCAATTTTTGATGTTGAAGGTGTATTACTTGATGCAGAATTTCTTCCAATACTTGCCGAAAAAATTAACAAGCAAGATGAAATCTGGGCTATAACAAGACAAGGCATTGAAGGTAAAATAAATTGGGAAGACGGATTAAAGAAAAGGATTGAACTTCTTCGTGGAATAGATTATCAAACCTGTAAAGAAGTCTCCGATTCACTAAAAGTAATGACTGGCGCAAAAGAGGCATGTAGGGCATTAAAGGCTGCTGGATGGAAGATAATGGCAGTATCTGGAGGCTTTACAATAATGACTGACAGACTAAAAGAAGAACTAGATCTTGACTATGTTTTCTCAAATGAGTTGTTGTTCAAGGATGGAAAACTTGATGGGGTGACAATCGAGGTTGACTCTGACAAGTCCAAATCTGCTCTCATCAAGATAAGAGAATGGAATGAGAAAAAAGAAAACATCGTTGTGGTTGTGGATGGTGCAAATGACATTAAACTGTTTAATATCTGTGGACTTGGGGTTGCGTTTCGAGCCCAAGACATGGTAAAGGAACTTGCAACTGTCACGCTGGAAGAAAAAGATCTTTCCAAGCTTATTGGGCTGATTAACAAACACTATGGCCTGAAGATACCGCTGCAGACAATAGCCTAAAACAAGATATCATTTAAAGCAGTAAAAAATTAGACTTGATACATGTCAGTGCAAATAATTCCTGTCAAGTTATCAAAAGATGTAGAGCCTGGAGATGATTTGGTCGAGATTTTGCTCAAGACAAAGGCTGGCCGCGGATTAAAAGACAATGACATTTTGGTATTCACGCAAAAAATTATCTCAAAACAAGAGGGCCAAAAGATTGATCTATCGCTAGTTAGGCCAACTCTTCTTGCAACAGGTATTGCCAGTGCATACAACAAAGATCCAAGAATTGTCCAACTTATTCTTGATCAAACAAAGAGGCTTGTTCGCATGAAAAATAACATCATAATATCTGAAACACATCAAGGGCTTGTCTGTGCAAATGCAGGAATTGATGAAAGTAATGTGGAAAAAGGATTTGCTACGCTACTTCCAAAAAATGCCGACAACTCTGCCAATGAATTGAGAAGGAAAATAAAAACAAAGACTGGGAAAAATGTTGCCGTGATCATATCTGATACGTTTGGCAGGCCATTCCGAGAAGGCCAAACCGATGTTGCAATAGGCATATCAGGAATGTCTTCCATAATTGACTATGAAGGAAAACGCGATATTTTTAACCGAGTTCTTCGGGTTACGGCAATTGCAATTGCAGATGAGCTTTGTTCTGCAAGCGAGTTGGTTCAAGGAAAAACACTACATACTCCAATTGCGATCATACGCAACTACAAGTTTGACAAAAAAAACGGGAGGCTCCAAGATCTATTACGAGATAAATCGCTTGATCTGTTCCGATAAGCAAAAATTCCAGAAACAAAGATTATATGCATTGATTGATGGATTCGATAAACATTGGCCGGATTAAAAATCGAATTACACTGCCATAATGAATTTTCAAACTTTCAACTTGGGCCAAAAGAGACTCCATATGATTGCGGAGTGACAATCAAAGAACAGCTTGAAAAAGCATATGAGGCAAATCTTGATGCCTTTTTCATCACAAATCATAACACTCTGAACGGATATGGTTCACTTTTGGAGTATCGCAGTAACCATGAAAAATACAAAAAGATCAAGGTATATCCTGGAGAAGAGATAACAACTGACCAGGGAATCCATGTTCTGGCATTTGGCCTCAACCAAACCATAAAAGCCGGAGGTACCTTGGAGGATATACTTGATGCCATAAAATCACAGGGTGCAATCTCTTGTGCCCCACATCCATTTGGCCTTAGTAATGGATTGAGAGAAAGAGCAGTTCTGTGTGATCTGATTGAGGTCTTTAACAGCAACAATGTAGATAGATACTCTAATCTCAGGGCGTATCATTTTGCCAAAGCACACCAACTCATCGAAGTGGCAGGAAGCGATTCACATGTGGCATCTACACTTGGCAGGTGTGTAAACTTGGTCGACTCTGAAAACACTCTTGATGATGTACTTTATGCACTACGACACGGCAAGGTTGCAATTGGTGAAACCGGGTACATCACAAGTCGGGAAATGATAGCACATGCTCTGTATAAGATTGAAAACTCTAAAGAGGATATCATGATATACTTTAAAGAAAATCATCCACACCTGACAGGCATATGCAGATTTTTGATCAATGCCTTTGAATCAAACCCTGACAGCATAGTCTGGACAACTGCCTACAAAGTTGCAGTCCGCTTGATCACAAAACTTTCCAACAAGATTAATTTCAAAGATCAGGATCACACAGTTTTGTATGAACGAAACCTGCGTGCAATTTTGCCAATGATTCTTAGGTGACCGTATCTCCTTGCGTCTATGAATAGATTTTAATATCGCGTGAGCACTTTTTTGCTTACAGGTGACCGATATTTCGGAATTAACTCCAACTAAGACGATTGATGTACGAGGTATGTTCTGTCCTGAGCCTGTCTTTAGAACAAAGATAGAGATGGAAAGAATGGCCGTAGGAAATATTCTAAAAATAACTGCAGATGATCCTGCCTCTGAAGAAGACATAACAAGATGGGTAAATAGAATGGGTCATCAGTTAATTGGTATTAAAAAAACAGACAAGGATCTAGAGTTTACCATTAAAAAGGTGAAATAATCACCTTGGCTGAGACACTAGAAGATCCTGGAATGCCAATAAAAATCGGTGGCACACCAATTGTAAAACTAGAATCACTTTCAAGAAACCAAACAGAATTTTACGCTAAATTAGAATTTTACAATCCGTTTGGCTCTGTAAAAGACAGGGCTGCTTACTGGATGATAAAGATGGCAGAGGAACAAGGCCTGATTAAAAGGGGACACACTATAATCATAGAGCCAACGTCTGGAAACACGGGCATTGCACTTGCAGGAATTGCAAAACTCCTTGGATACAAAGTTGAGATTGTAATACCTGAAAAGGCAAGTGACGAGACAAAGAAAATAATTGAATCACTTGGTGCAACGTTGTACCAAACATCAGATGACCTGTGTCCAAAGGTTGGCGCAGGAACTGACCAGAGCATTGCACTTGCACGCTCTATTGCATCTGCAAGACCAGACAAGTACTATTCTCCTAACCAGTATGCAAACGAGGCAAATTTCTTGGGCCATTACAAAGGAACAGGTCCAGAGATTTGGGAGCAGACTCAGGGAAAGATAACTCACTTTTTCACCGGTGTGGGAACAGGCGGAACCATTACAGGTATTGGTGCATATCTAAAAGAAAAAAATCCAAACATCAAGGTTATTGCAGTACAACCACAACAGAATCACCTGATTCAGGGTCTGAGAAACTTTGAAGAGTCTGCCAAGCCTGACCTGTTCATCAAGCGTGAAAAAGTAGTTGATGACTGGATAACAATTACAAATGAAGAAGCGTTTGCTTCTGTAAAAGAGATTTTACAAAAAGAAAAGATGCTTGTCAGTCCATCATCTGCCACTGTTTACACTGCCATGAAAAAATACAATGTCTCAAATGGCTATGCAGTTGGAATATTTGCAGACGATGGAAGAAAATTCAAGAGTCTTTACACGCAGCAAAAGATACTCTCAGAAAATGAATTTGATTCTGCACTGAAAAATTCAAAGTACATTTCTAAAGTTAGGGAATAATTACTTTTTACGCTCTGACAGATACTTGTCAATATCAATTGCAGCCATGCAGCCAAATGCGGCTGCTGTGATCGCCTGCCTGTATCTGTGGTCGTGCACATCACCTGCGGCAAAGACTCCTTCGACACTTGTCTGTGTATGATTCTTTAATGCAATGTATCCTTGCTCGTCAAGGTCAATCTGACCCTTGAATAATTTCGTATTTGGTTCATGTCCTATTGCAACAAAGAGCCCGCCTACCTCTAGTGTGTTGACATTGTTTGTGATGACATCTTTTACCGTTATCTGGCTCACCTTCTGGTTGCCTTTTACTTCCTCAATTATTGTATTCCAGTGAAACTGGATCTTTTTATTCTCAAAAGCTCTGTCTTGCATTATCTTGCTTGCGCGAAGTGTGTTCTTTCTGTGTACCACATGAACCTTGTTTGCAAACTTGGTGAGAAATATGGCTTCTTCAATTGCCGAGTCACCTCCTCCCGCGACTACAATTTCTTGATTCTTGAAAAATGGTCCATCACATGTAGCACAATATGATACCCCCCGTGCACTAAATTCCTGTTCACCTTTTGCGCCAATCTTTCTTGGGGTTGCACCTGTTGCAATGATTACTGCATCTGCCTCGTACTCTTCAGAGTATGTCAGTATCTTAAACGGCTTTTGTCTGAAATCAACATTTACTACTTCATCATCAATGATTGTTGTTCCCATTCTTTCTGCCTGCTGCCTCATTGTTGTCATCAACTCTGGGCCCATGATGCCGCTTGCAAAACCCGGGAAATTCTCAACCTCCGTTGTAAGCATTAGCTGGCCTCCTGGTAAAACACCTGAAATTATGAGGGTTTCACGTTTTGCACGTGATGTGTATATTGCAGCAGTGTATCCTGCTGGGCCTGCACCGATAATTATTACATCAAATTTTCTTTTGGTTTCTGGTTTCCTGCTTTCTGATCTGATTTCTGCTTGCACAAATGCAACTCGGTCAAGTTCATATTTAAATTATTCATGCTTTCTTGTAGATTTCAAGAATTCTCTGGTGGCGCTCACACAGTTTTCCCAATTCAATCTGTGCATGTATGAGATCTTCTTGCCAGTGTGCATTATGTAAGATACATTCCTTTGAATCGCAAAATGGCTCTGCCGTAATATGATAGAAAATTGCCTGGAGTGCATATCCTCTTACCACTTGACCGAGATTCTTGTCGTGATATTCTAGAAACTTGCCTCTGAACTTGTCTTTTAGTGTATCAAGGTTTAGGCCTTGTGATATGCTATGGTGCATTATCAAATAATATGCACGTGGCTTGGCAGGGGCCTCTATTATTCCAGTAGTTGAGATGATGGAAGGATTTGAACAGATTACTGCTCTTCCATGGTACCTATTGTCTTCATGGTCATATGTGCATGAAAGTTTTCTAGTGAAAGCAAGATGAAATATGTCCCTTGACAGTTCCTCGTTTGAAATTTTATCCAGCATTATTTTCTGTAACTCAAAACCGTCATACAACACCATGTTGTCTGAAGAAGAATTGTTTCCAAATGATTCTTCTTCAAAATTAATCTCCTCTTCTGTTGGAATGTGTGTTTCAAATGGAGCCTGTGGGTTGAAAACCCTAGATGATGCCAGTTTGGCTGCAGTATCTTTGTCTGATTTAAAATGTGAAAAGAAACTTTTCCGCACATGGACTGGCACTCCAAATGTTTCTGATATGAATCCAGCTAACTCTTTTATCTGAATTTCTGGAACTGATGGCTCGTCATAGAGAAAAATTTTGGATATTTTCATCAAGTAATTTTGAAAGTGAATTGATTTATCTTCTTAGTTCTTTTAGCTTGGCTGCTGTTACTTCGGCTGCCTTTTTGCCTGATAATAACATGGAACCATAAGTTGGGCCCATTCTTGCAAGACCATATGTCTCAGTTACAGACATTCCGGAAATGACTAGTCCTGGATATACTTCTCCTGTCTTGTAGACAACTCTGTTCTCACCGTCGTCTATCCACATTGGGTCCATTCCTTTCCATTCTACAAGTTTTCTGTCCACTAGTCTTTTTACTGCGACAGAATCGTGGCCTGATGCATCAATTACCATCTTGGATTCTAGTGCAATTGGGTCTACACATGTTATGTTTCTTGGAAGTGCAGAGACTGGCATCCAGTTTACAACAATTCCTGAGACACGACCGTTCTTCAAAACCAGATCATCAAACTTGGTTAGCTGCAAGAATTTTACTCCGGCATCACATGCTGACGCAATTAATTTTGATACTGCATGTGGTCCTGGTGTTAGAAAGAGGCCTTCTGAAATCTGCTTGTATGGAATTCCCAACTCATCCCATATCTTTTGGGCTGGAGCCCTCACTGTTACAGGATTCATCATGTATCCTCCAAGCCAGTAACCCCCACCAAGGTAGTTGTTCTGCTCAATTACAAGGACCTTGAATCCCATCAGTGATAATTCTCTACTTGCAGTAAGTCCTGCTGGACCTGCACCGATAATTATAACGTCCGAGTCTGATCTGTCAATTAATACTGAATGAAACTCATTTGCAATGGCCCTAGTGATCTCAACTTCTCTTAAATCTGAGAAAATCTTTGGGGCTTCATCACTTAGAGTTGCTTTCTGCATGCAAAATAATCCACTTTTTTGCACATTAATAGTTTGCTCAGTTTACAAACGCATCTTCAAATGCCTTGATGCATTCTCGTATGTGCATCTTCTTTGATGGGCTCTTGAATGCATATGCTGAGATGATATCTGATTTGCCAAAGTCTTTTTTGTCAATTGATCTTTTTGCAGCACGTATGACATCAACTATGACATTGCAGCCATTTGTGCTGTCGTTTGTTCGAAGGGACAAGTCAAGCTCAATGGGAGAGTCAAGAAATCCCTTTGCCTCCATCCAATAGTAACTAACTCTAGAATCTCCAAGCTGCTCTGCATATTCTGTGGTACCTGCTGTTGACATGAAAGGAACGGGTGATTCAACTGCAATGGATTCTGTTTTTATCTGTCTCTTTCTCTCCCTTGTATCTTCAGCCATAGTATTCTGGGTGTCTTGGTTGCCACCAACATCAAGCTGGTATGCCTTTTTCAGAAAGATTCCCCTGCTTGCCATGAAATCTATCATGCCTCTGTGAAATGCAGTGCCTCCAAACTGGCTCATCAAGTCGTCTCCAAGTATGAATAATCCCTTTGATTCAAACGCTTTTCGTGTCTGGTCGGTAACAGTCTTGGTAGCTGTTGCATTGAAAAAAGAGCATCCCGCATCAAGTGCAGCTTTTGCATATTTTTCACTGCTTTTTTCCATTCCAGAAGAAATAAGGTTTACAAGAAAATCTGGCTTGGCTTTTTTAAGAGAATTTACAAACTCGTCATAGCTTGATGATTTTGTCTGCCCGTTTTTTGAAACATGTGCAGGTGCAACATCCTCTGCAATTCCTGGCTGGACTATGAGGTTTCCAAATTCTGACTTGGAGCCATTTACCAAACTTGAAATGTTTTTTCCAACCTTTGCTGCATCAATGTCGTATACCGCAGTAATTGTAAAGTCATTTAGTGTCAGACCTCCTACTTTTGGATGCCACAAACCATCGGTAGAATTTTTGTAATATTCAAAACCTTTTACAAGTGTAGTTGATACATTTCCCACTCCGACTAGAGCAAGACTGATCTTGTCTGACACACTGTTTTTTTCTTGCCGGTCATCATTTAACTCTTTTCTGATTCTTTGCAACTAATGCGTTTTCATGAATGTCTTGCAGATAAAATATGCAACTTTTGCCATAATTGTACTAAATTTAGCGAAAATTCCCATAATACAAAATTTATATGCTTTCTGAAGACTAGCTAGAATAATTGAGCAATACAAGCATCAGCCAGTCTAAACCAGACAATGTCCCAAAGCACAAGATAAACTGGGGAAGGCTAGAAGAGGCTGAAAGATTTTCTGAGATGGTAAAGCTATTCAGACAAGGAAAAATTAACCGTGACGATTTTCGAAGATTCAGGCTACAGCATGGAGCCTATGGCAGCAGAATGACTGATGATTACAGCATGATTAGACTAAAACTTCCCGCAGGCGAAGTTTATTCTGAACAACTGGAAAAAATTGCAGATCTTAGCGAGCAGTTTTCAATAGGCAGTGCACATGTATCCACAAGGCAAAACTTTCAGCTTCACTGGGTTGCCCTAGAAGATGTATCTGAAGTTCTGCGAGGGCTTGCAGAATCTGGAATGACAACAAGGGAAGCATGTGGAAATTCTGTGCGAAGCATAATGTGCAGTCCTCTTGCAGGTGTCTGTCCAGACGAGGTCTTTGACCCTACTCCTTATGCAGTTGCTGCTACCAAATTCCTTTTGCGAAATCCATTATGCCAGGCGCTCCCAAGAAAGTTCAAGATCAATTTCACATGTTGTGAAAAACATGGCATGGCAAGAATGGTCGACATTGGCCTGATTCCACAACAAGGAGAAGTAAACGGAAAACCACAGCGTGGATTCAAAATATTTCTGGGAGGTGGACTGGGTGCACAATCATTTGTTGGTCACCAGCTAGAGCCATTTACTTCAGACGATGAACTGTTGTATACCATAGTTTCAGTAATTCGAATATTTGACAGGCTAGGAAACAGGGAAAACATGGCCCGTGCAAGAATGCGTTATCTTGTAAACGAGATGGGCTGGGAAAAATTCCAAAACTTGGTACTAAAAGAAAGGGCAATGATCAAGATGCTGTTGTCAGTTATCATAAAACTCGAAGTTGACAAGACAACCGAAGTCTTGCGAAAAATATCAATAAGTTCTGAGATGCCATCTCTCCCACAAGGATATGCAAGATGGGTAAAATCCAACACCTTCAAACAAAAGCAACCAGGATTTAGTTGCATATTTCTTACACTAGAATCAGGTGATGTCACATCAAACCAACTGAGGGCTATTGCAGATATTGCAAGAGAGTTTACTGCAGATGGACAGATAAGAAACGGCTTTACACAAGACATGGTATTTCGCTGGGTGCGGGACGAAGATCTTCCAAGAGTTTACTCTAAACTATTAGAGGTCGGCCTTGCAAATCCTGGTGCACTTACAATGGCCTCTGTCGTGGGCTGTTCTGGAACCACCTCATGCAACCTGGCACTGACAAACTCACACAGATTGGCAAAAGAAGTGCAAAGAAAATTCATTGAACTAAAAATTGACGAAGACGATGATCTTAGAAACTCTACAATCAAGATAAGTGGATGCCCCAACTCTTGTGGTCAGCATGAGATTGCAACAATTGGATTCTACGGCGGTGGAGGGAGGCTTGGAAAGGACATGTACCCGTTGTATACCATGTCGCTTGGAGGAAGGTCTGATGAAAACACAACACTTGGACACACATGTACCAAGGTTCCCGCAAAGAGAGTAATTCCAACGATTCTAAAAATAGTTGAGATGTTCAAGTCTGAAAAAAAATCAGGTGAAACACTTGATCTGTGGATGCGAAGAATCATAGAAGGAAATGGAGGTCCAAAAATAAAGTCACTTGATGATATCAAAGAGTTACTCAAGCCTGTTGTGATTGCCCCCACAAAAGATCAGGATGAAGACTTTTACGCAGATTATGGAAGTGACGGAAGTTACCACACCAAGACAGGAAGGGGCGAATGTGCGGCTTGAGCAAAGAAAAAACTACTCGCGTTATAGTTGATGCCGACAAGCTGCGCTCTGAGATACGTGACAAGAGTGTCAAGGTTCTTGACATAAGAAAAGAAGATGATTACAAACAAGGCCACATCCCAGGAGCAATCAACCTACCACTTGCAAGCCTTCTTGCAGATGACAGTCCGGACAAAGTTCTCCAGTATGCCCAGTCATTTGGGATTGGCGACGAGACACCAGTTGTAGTATATGATGATACATTTGGTGCACTTGCATCACGGGTTGCATGGACACTTGAATACATTGGCCATGAAGATGTCTCACTTCTTGACATCACATACGGAACCTGGAAGAAGCTCGGGCTGGAAATAAATTCTGAAACACCATCTCCTGTAAAAACAAACCACTCGCTAAAACTACAACCGCAAATTCTTGCAACTTCGGATTATCTTGTACCTGCCAAGGAAAAGGGCGCAATCTTGGTAGACAACAGAGAAAGGCTCAACTATCTTGAACAGCACATCCCTGGCGCAATCAATATTCCATACAGGATGCTTGCATCAGGCCAAAACATACTGAGGCCAAAAGAGGATCTCAGGAGGCTGATACAAAACAGGAACATTACTCCAGATTCTGAAATCATCACATACTGTGGAAGCGTTGGTACTCTCTCAGGCCTTGGATACTATGCACTAAAATCGCTTGGCATGGATAATGTAAAGCTCTATGTTCGCTCGTTCAAGGAGTGGAAGTCCCTTGAAAAACCAATTGAAAAGCAACAAGATGCAAACTATTGGGATCTGTCTGCAGAATAAATTCTAGGAATTCTGGCTGGCAGCTTCGTTTCGAAGCTTCTTTGTTATCATCATCTCTATGTTATCAAACAAGTCAAGCATCTTCTGCTTGTTTGCCTGGAGAAATTCTGAGCCCTTGTCAGTAAGCCTGACTTTGTACAGTCTAATATCGCGGTGTTCCTCAAAAAAGTATTCAATCATCTGTGCACCTTTCTTTGATGGTTCAATGAATGTATCAAGAGTTGAAATAATTTCTTTAACATCTCCTTTCTCAATTGAAGCCTTGGTAGCATGCACTGCCTCGTTTATCTCCTTTAGAGTTTGTATTACAATTGGCTGAGATTTTTTTACAGTTCCAAAGAAACCTTTCTTCTCGACACCAATCTTTTCTGCAAGTTCTGGAACAATCTCATACTCTTCGATTTTTTGCAGTCCAAGATTTTTTTCTGTCTTAATCAGTAATCCTTTCTCAACTAGTTTTCTTGCAGCATCTTCGACTTCAAGCTTACCAACCATTGTAGTCCAGACAATCTGCCCTACTTTACGGTACCCTTGTCTTACTGATTCTAGTACGACAACTTCCACAATTCTCCTGTATCCTTCGTCTGTTCTGATGTTTTCAAAGTCTTTGTCCCTTACTGCCTTTTTGGCATTTTTGACATCAATCTCTATTGAGCGCTTTAATGCCTCAATAGATTCTGGTATGTGATTCAAAAGAGAGTGATAACATGCCTTGTTGTACCATGACATTCCGTCTGTGGGGTTGGAGTCAATTGCCTTTTCCACACTGTCTAGTGCCTTCTCATAATTTTTTTGTTGATAGTAAATCAGGCCTTTCAAGTTCCATGCTTCAGCATTTGTGACATCGATTTCATGGACCTTGTTGTATAATTCCATTGCACCTGCAAAATCATTCATGTGAAAACGTGCATATCCTAACTTGAGAAGAGATTCAGTGTGTCTTGGGTCTATTCGTAATGCATCCTCAAATGCCCTTGCAGCATCCTCCAATCTCTCATCTGCCATGAGCGAGATTCCTTTCTTGTAGTGCTTGTTTCTGTTATAGTTGGGATCTGTTATCTTGGTACTTGATGGTTCGGGCTCTGCCTTTCTAATCTCGGTAACGGGCTCTTCCTTTTTGTCTTTGAATATCTTCTTCACGGTTATCAAAATGTGGATTAGCCGTAGATAAATAGATTAGTTTGAAAATCAGGCAGTCAGGAAGGTAGAAAACAGATTTCCAAGTGTCTAAAAATTCACAAATGGGCTTTATATCGTATTGAAAATACAAAAATACCAAGGGATTACACGTAGAATATGTCATCAAAAGATAACACTATAGAGATCTCTGGCGAGTCGCCCTTTAAGATCTTGTCAGGTGTCTTTGAAGTGCAAATTGCACTCTGTGATACACCTCCTTCCGCTGATGATGTCAAGAAAAGAAGTTTTCATTCGCTTTGGAAGGACAACTTTCATCTTAGAGTAAAAGACAAAAAGTTTTCCCAGATAATAGGTTCTGCAAAAAATCCTCTACCGCCCTCAGTATTTCAAAGAGGAACTGTCTGGGTTGTTGTAATTGATCAGTTTTCATCCATTCATTCTAGTTTTCAAATTGATGTACCACGAACTGACTCTGACTATGTAGAGCCAGAGCCAGAAACAACAATGCGTCATGCAAAACCCGATTCTGATATTTCAAGACAAAAACCTGTGATGGAACATTATCAAGGTGAAAGGGGAGCACGAGGTCCGTCTGGTCCAATGGGTCCTTCAGGTCCTATGGGCCAACCCGGACCAATGGGCCAGCCTGGTGTGCAAGGTCCTCCTGGACCTATGGGTGTACAAGGCGACAAGGGACCTCCAGGTCCAGTTGGAGAAAAAGGCGACAAGGGACCTCCAGGTCCTCCTGGAGACAAGGGTGACAGGGGTGACAAGGGTCCAATTGGTGATAAAGGAATTACTGGTGACAAGGGTCCACTAGGTCCGTCTGGTCCAATGGGCGACAAGGGTCCACATGGTCCAATGGGTGACAAGGGTGACAGGGGTGACAAGGGTCCAATTGGTGATAAAGGAATTACTGGTGACAAGGGTCCACAAGGCGACAAGGGTCCTCGTGGTGAAGAAGGTGAGAAAGGAGAACGTGGAGATAAAGGCGATAAAGGTGACAAAGGCGACAAGGGACTAACTGGAGAAATTGGTCCACTTGGAGAAAAAGGTCCAACAGGTCCTCCTGGTCCAATGGGTGAGAAGGGAATCATAGGACCACATGGTGAGCAAGGTCCAAAAGGTCCACCAGGCCAGCCTGGTGATAAGGGGTTGCCAGGTCCGCAGGGTCCACAAGGCGACAAGGGTCTAACAGGTCCACAAGGTCCACTTGGAGAAAAAGGTCCACAGGGTCCACAAGGTCCAGCTGGAGAAAAAGGCCTTACGGGAATTCCTGGTCCACAAGGCGAGAAGGGTCCAAGAGGATTGCCAGGTCCAAGTGGCGAACAAGGTCCAAGAGGTACGCCGGGTCCCACAGGTCCTCCTGGTCCACAAGGAATTCAAGGTCCTCAGGGTGAAAAGGGTACCACCGGTCCACAGGGTACGCCAGGAGACAAGGGTCCTCCGGGAATTCAAGGTCCTCCTGGTCCACAAGGCGACAAGGGTCCACTTGGTCCACATGGAGACAAGGGTCCACAAGGCGTACAGGGTCCACAAGGCGACAAGGGTCTAACAGGTCCACAAGGTCCTGCTGGAGACAAGGGGCAACAAGGTCCACAGGGACAGCAAGGGATTCCTGGTGAGCCGGGTCCTAGAGGTCCGCCAGGCCCGCCAGGCGACAAGGGTCCAACAGGATTCTCAGAGCAAGAGCGCGCACTGATCACCCAACTGCTTGAGATTTTGTCTTCGAAAAATGTACTGACAACTGAGCAGCAAATAAAACTGATGAGCTTTCTCTACTAGAATCTTCAAATAACTCAAACCAGTCTTCAAGTGATATGAGTACAAAAGACAAGATAGAATTCAAAATGCTAGATCATCAAAGAGTGGGAGATGAGCATGTCACTTTCAAGCTTGAAGATGGTACCATGGTAAAAGTAAAAGTTGATCTTGATAGAGTTGGGATTGCAACAAACTACAAGAACCCTGATGGAACACCACATTATGCAGTAAATGCATCGCTGAAGCTATCAATAATTCCTAGTGAAAGAAAATTTTTCGTAGAACCTGATGCAGTTAAAGGAAAATCGCCATCTCCACCAGGTCAAATGTTTAGCTAAAATATTACAAATTATCGCCTACTAGAAGCGATAATCTGTTTAAAATTTTATCTTCGTCTTTTTGAAGCTGTTCTCTTTGCTTTTCGTGAAGCTGATCTCTTTTTTGGAGCAGCTCTTCTCTTTGGAGCAGATCGCTTTGCAGCTGATCTTCTTTTTGGAGCACTACGCTTTGGAGCAGATCGTCTCTTTGGAGCAGATCGCTTTGCAGCTGATCTTCTCTTAGGAGCTGATCTTTTTTTAACAGCTCTTGTTGATCGTTTTGCCATTGCACAAATGTTGCAATTACTTGTTTTTCTATTGTGCCACTTAAGAAAATTACACTAAATGATAAGTAATATACACACAATTTTTTATAAAAAAATTAATTTTTTGATCAAAAATTTAGTAAACTGATTCTGCAGATGGTCTTCTTCCCTGCAACCATGATGTCTGTCCACACTCTGTGCATTTGTATTGTCTTCTCTTCTTGTATGTTGCCATGTTTGGCATGAAAATAATTTCTTGTTTTGTTTTTGTAAAACATTTCTTGCACCATCTGTATTCAGCTTCTTCCATGATTATCAGAAAATATTTTTCACACAAAAGAGTTTTTGCTATTTTGCCTTGATTATGGTAAGAACATCCTCGTCTTGTAGCACATGATTGATGCCGACTCGTTGTCCTCCAAACTTTACACTCTTGCCCCAGACTAGCGCATACCTGAAATCTTTTTTGAGATCCCTGTGAAGCTTGTTGCATACATCAAGTACACTGGACTTGTTTCTTATTATCAAAGGCTCCTTGTAGTCTGTCTCTCCTCCCTTTGGCCTCATGTAAACTCTGATGAAATCAAGTCTCTCAAATATTGCGTCTTTTAACGCGGTTATGTTGATGTCCGAATCTGCAGATATTGGAACGAATTTTGATTTTGATTTTTGTTGTAGCTCGTTTACAAATCCTTGGTTTACAAGATCAATCTTGTTCATTATTGTAAGGGACTGGACGTAAAACTTGTTGCCTGATATGAAATCTGTTAGCTGGTCCGCATCAACATCTTCTCGAACCAATACCCTTCCATTATTCATCCCGTACAGTCTAAGTATGTCTTTCATCAGGCTTATTGACATCTTGGTAAGCGGAACCTGTTGGCTGACTGCAATTCCTCCATCTCCTGTCTTTTCAATTACGATATCAGGAGGCTTTTGGTCTAATCGAATTCCAATATTTCCAAGCTCTGTTCTGATGACGTCTTCAAGATATGGTTGAAAGACATCAAGTATTATCAATACCAAGTCTGCACTCTTTGCAACTGCCAAGACTCTTTTTCCAAGACCCTTTCCAGTTGATGCGCCCTTGATGATGCCGGGCAAGTCAAGTATCTGAATCTTGGCACCACGATGTTCCATCATTCCTGGAATTACAGTTGTTGTAGTAAACTGGAATGCACCGACTGCAGATTTTGCGCCAGTCATCCTGTTGAGCAGTGTTGATTTTCCAACACTTGGAAGACCAATGAAGACAACTGTTGCATCGCCGGTTCTTTTTACATCAAAGCCTGCCGAGCTACCACTTGATCTTGATTTTACCTCCTCCTGCTCTCTTTTAAGCTTGGCAAGCTTTGCCTTGAGAAGGCCAACGTGATGTTCTGTTGCCTTGTTGATCTGGGTCTTTGACATCTCGTCTTTGATGGCTTGGATCTTTTCTGGAATTCCCATGTTGGTGATTTGATAGTATGTTGCTGAATAAAATCTTACTACTGGTGTTTACCTATGATTTGATGTACTGCAGAAACATGTTTCCAAAATAAACTGCCGCAAATGCACTTGCTGTCCTTGCCACACTCATAGATATTACAAACTTTTTGAAATTGTATTTTTTTACACCTGCAATTACCGTGACAATCTCTGTCAGTATTGGGACCAAGCTAAGGGCAAAAATTACGCTCCATCCGTACTTGTTGAGCCACGCAAAACTCTTCTGGTGGTGTTCTTCCCGATGTGTCTTTCGCAAGATCTTGTAGACCTTTCCACCATCATATCCTATGTAATATGTCAGGATGCCTCCTATTGCAGAACCAATCGACATTACGATAAACACTGCTATCTCGCTTTGGCCATCCAAAAGTAGTGCAGTAGATGTGACCACAATTGGAAATGGCACCACTGCAGCAAAGACCGCATTTAAAAAAAGTCCTGCCAACCCATATTTTACAAAAAAAGGATTCTCAAGTATTGGCCTCAGAAAATCAATGAGCATCTGACCTTGTTCAAATTCTGCCTACTAATAGCGCTACCTGATTTTCCAAACCAGATCTAGATTGATGTATTGTCTCTGACAGATTTGCAGTATAACATGTCATTTCCTTTCTTGATGTATGCAATTCTTGTTGCAGGTATTACCTCAAAATTTTCTGATATCTTTAGAAATTCTTGAAGTGTTGTCTCTTTAGTTCTGCCGAGATCGATGTATCCAACTTGGTATAGTTCCGGATTGTCATGGTGCAAAGCCTTGCTGAAAATTTCAGCAACTTTTCCTTTTCTTGTCATGGTATACTTTGAACTCAAAACTATTTTAGATAGCAGTTATTATGACCCACGTCATACGTGATTTTGATGAAGCCCAAGATATTTGCAATAGATATTGACGGTACCATTACTGACAACAAGGGAGGCAGGGTTGATCTTGATGCATTGGCCGCTCTGAGATATCTTGTAAAACTTGGACACAAGGTAATCTATGTGACAGGAAGATCTTCTGTTGAGGCCTATGTATTGTCTGTGTTTGGCGGTACCACAAGAATTGCAGTTGGCGAAAATGGCGGCATAATAACTTCAGGCCCTAATGAGCATAAACTAATTGGAGATAAACAAAAATGTCTTGACGCATTTGAATTCCTGAAAACAAAAATTCCAGAAGCAATAGAAAAACCAGTATTTCCAAGAATGACAGAGGTGGTGCTTGAAAGAAATTTTGATGTAAACTTGGGCAAGAAATTTTTTGCCGAGAATAATTTTGATGTAACACTAACTGACAGCCAGTATGCATATCACATCAACTCAAAGGGTGTAGACAAGGCAAGTGGCTTTCTTGAGGTGATGAACATGTTCTCTGCAAAAAAGGAGGATGTAATTGCAATAGGGGATAGCGAGACTGATGTTCCGCTCTTCAAGTTGGCAGGAACAAGTGTGGCACTTGGAAACGCTCCTACGGATGTCCAGTCCAAAGCAACAATTTCCGTATCTGGGCATGCAGGTGATGGCATGATTGAGGCACTTGAAACAATACAGCTAAAACTGTTGGCAGAATGATGTTTCCATGACACTACGACTACTCTATGATGAAATCAGGCTGGGTTTAAAACAACTGTGCGACACACTTGGGTATCCACAAACTGAGTTTGACGTATCGGAGGCATCAAGGCCAGAGTTTGGAGATGTTAGCTGTAATGTGGGATTTTTGCTTGCCAAGGCACTCAGGAAGAAACCCTTTGATATTGCACAAACACTTGCACTAGAATACAAAAAAAATCTTGGAACATACGTCTCCGAAGTTTCCGCACATGCTTCAGGGTACCTTAATTTTGTTGCAAATTATCCACTGCTTGTACCACATGTAATACATTCCTCACTTGACTCAAATTATGGAACAGTAGATCTTGGAAAAAATTCCAAGATGGTAATTGAGCATACCAGTGTCAACCCAAACAAGGCTCTCCATGTTGGGCATGTCAGAAATATAATAATTGGAGATACAATTGCTAGAATTCTTCACAAGGCATCATATGATACAAGTGTACTCAATTATGTGGATGACTCGGGGCTTCAGGTTGCAGATATTATAGTTGGTTTCAAGTATGGTGGATATTCTGACAAGGCCCCAGAGGGCCAAAAGTTTGATCACTATTGCGGAGATGTAGTCTATGTAAAAATCACTGAAAGATATGAAACAGATAAACAACTTGTAGAGTTGCGCTCACATGTTCTAAAGGAACTCGAGGAAGGTACATCAGAGCTTGCAAAATTTGGAGATGAGATAACAAGACGTGTCTTGGAAGAGCAACTCAAAACATGCTGGCGCCTTGGGGTGACATATGACTGCCTCAACTTTGAATCTCAGATAGTTCGCTCAAAATTGTGGTCTGTCGCATTTGAAAAAATGAAGTCGATGGGAATAACAACCCTTGAACAAGAAGGCAAAAACTCTGGATGCTGGGTTATCAAGGCAGAATCAGAAGATGACAAGGTTCTTGTTCGAAGTAACGGGACTGCCACGTATATTGCAAAAGACATTCCATATGCTGCATGGAAGCTTGGAATTTTAGAAGATCCGTTTTACTATAAACACTATACCGTCCAAAAAACAGGACGAGTTTTGTGGCAGACAACACTTGACAGCAGGGATACCAAGATGCATTTCACGGGGGATCGTGTGATCACTGTGATAGATTCTAGGCAGTCAAGGTTGCAAAAAATAATAACTCAGATAATGTCTGATTTCAAGTCAAAGCCAGACTCGTATGTTCACCTTGGCTATGAATCTGTCACGCTCAGTCCAGAGACTGCAAAAACACTTGATCTTGACACTGGAGGCAAGTCTGTGCAAATGTCTGGCCGAAAAGGAATCTATGTCAGTGCAGATTATGTACTGGATGTTTTGAGCGAACGCACATTTAATGAAGCAAAGAAAAGAAATCCAGAACTTGATGAGATTAGCCTTGTAAAAATATCAGAACAGGTAGCAATCGGGGCATTAAGATATTCCATGATAAAACAGGACCTTGATAAAATAATTACATTTGATCTTACAGAATCGCTGAGCCTCGAGGGAGATACTGGACCATATATCCAGTATGCACATGCACGTGCAATGAGGATTCTGGAAAAAGCTGCCAAGAGTCCAAACTTTGAAACAAACTTTGATGGTATCAATACAGTATACGAAAAAGACCTTACAAAAGCTATTGCCAAGTTTGACCTCCAAGTAGAAGATGCTGCAAAGAATCTCTCACCAAAAATAATTGCCAAGTATTGTTACCAACTCGCAGTATCATTCAACACGTTCTATGAGCATGTCAAGGTGCTTACAGCAGATTCCGAGTCTACCATCAATGCAAGACTCTGCCTGGTATACTCATTCAAGGAAACACTTGCCAAAGCATTACAACTTTTAGGGATTGACGCCCCAGATAGGATGTAGAAATTGGTCTCAACAAAAGCAACAATTCCTGTGATATTTGCTGGAATAGGCCTTGTCTTTACAGTCGTGGGAATGTTTACCGTATCACAAGGAATGGTCTGGACTGGAGTAGGTTTCTGGGTGGCATCTGTTGTCTCTGGAAGGATACTCAAAAGAAAACACAAAACTGGTGAAGAAACCAAAATCTAATTTAGATGCCGCTTGAAAATTTTCAGGGTCAAGCTATTTATCCACATTTGATCAGGTTGAGTTGTTGAAGAAAATAAAGCAAAACGACAATGTGTTGTTTTTTTATAATGATAGTAAAAAGTGGTTGATGAGGGTTGCACCAAAACAAAAATTTCACACCCATGTTGGAATCATAGATCACAAAAAAGTGATAGGAAAACCATTTGGAAGCGCAATCAAGACCAACAAGGGGAAAATAATTTTTGCGCTCGAGCCAACCATCTATGATTATGTAATGAAAAGCCAGCGTAGCACACAGATTGTATATCCAAAAGACTTGGGATATATCGCAGCACGAATTGGACTGCAGAGCGGCCAAAAGATTGTAGAGATTGGAACTGGCAGCGGTTCTTTTACGACTTTTCTTGCAAGCATTGTAAAACCAAAGGGACATGTCTACACATATGATGTGGATGAAAATTTCATGGCAATTGCAAGAAAGAACATCGAGAAAGCCGGAGTCTCAAAATATGTAACCATGACAAAACTTGACCTCAAGACTGCCAAAAAGATGCCTCAAAAAGATGCAGATGTGGTAATAGTTGATCTAGGGGATCCGTGGGTGGTCGTACCTCAGGCAAGAAAGATGCTCAAGGGCAGCGGTGCATTTGTTGCAATATGTCCAACCATGAACCAGCTTGAAAAACTTGCTGCAGCACTGAGAAAAAATGATTTCTTTGATATTGAATGCACAGAGCAGATTGTAAGAACAATAGAGGCAAGAGATGGCAAGACAAGACATTCGTTTAGGGCAATAGGGCACACAACATATGTTGCATTTGCACGCAAGGTCACAACGCCTGCAAGCTTGCGCAAAATATTGGTACCAGTAGAGCAGCCAGAGGTTGAATCTGAAGAAGTTGATTCAACTGAAGACGAAAGTTTATCATCTCTTAAAAAATAAAACGACTGTTGGCAAAAGTCCTCCAAGCTGTAACCGTTAAAAGTTTCATACCTGCCCGCAAGGCCTTGTCCCGCAAAGGTGACAATGGCAAGGTCCTAGTACTTGGCGGAAATTATCTCTATCACGGTGCTCCAATATTGTCATCTCTTGCTGCACTACGAACAGGGGCTGACCTTGTGTACACATGTGTGCCCAAGATCAATGTGATGGCAACGCGTTCTTTCTCCCCAAACCTGATTGTTGTACCGCTAGTCGATGTCAAGCTGACAAGAGGCTCTGTGCAAAAACTTCTTGGAATCATACCCAAGGAACTTGATTCTGCTACAATGGGGATGGGCCTTGGAATCCAAGACAGGGAGGCACTAAAAATTCTGGTAAACTCTCTTCTTGACAGAGCAGTGATGATATCACTTGATGCAAGCTCCCTTGTACCAGAAATTATTCCGATAATAAAGGACAAGAAGGTAACAGTCACTCCTCATGCGGGAGAATTTAGGAGGCTGTTTGGCGAACTTCCACCTGACAATGTAAAACAGCGTACTGCACTTGTTGAAAAATATGCCCGAGAAAATGGAATCACCATACTTCTCAAGGGACCAACAGATATCATATCTGACGGAAAACAATCATACCTGAACCCAAAAAATCTTGCAGCCATGACTGTGGGAGGAACAGGCGATGTACTATCAGGTGTGGTTGCTGCAATGTTGTGTAAAAACAAAGACCCAGTCAAGGCTGCTTCTGCAGCAGCATTTGTAAACGGCAAAGCAGGATACTTGGCACAAAAAAAATATGGCCACCATATTGTGGCAACTGATCTGTTGGATTTTATACCTTATGCAATAAAGCCATTTGATAAAGTGAAGTAATACATGCAAGAAAACTACATCGACAAAAATTTTTCAAGCCTCGTTTCCGATCTTCAAAAACTAATACAGCAACCAAGTGTCTCTGCAAAAAATCTAGGACTAGAAGAGTGTTCAGGACTAGTTGTACAAATGATGAAAAAATCCGGAATACATGCAGAGATACTGCGTGTCAAAAAAGGAGTTCCTCCAGCAATATATGGTGAGGTAAAATCAAAACAAAATCGAGGTAAGACATTATTGTTTTACAATCATTATGATGTCCAGCCTGAAGAGCCGCTTGAGCTGTGGGACGACAAGCCGTTTAGCGGCAAAATAAAGGGAAACAAGATTTACGGCAGAGGCTCTGCTGACGACAAGGGAGAGCTTGTCACAAGAATCAAGGCAGTAGACTCATTTCTGAAAACAACAGGAGATGTACCATGCAACATCAAATTTTTCATTGAGGGAGAAGAAGAGATTGGAAGCGTACACATTGAGGACTATCTCTCAAAGTATAAAGAAAAATTATCATGTGATGCAGTAATCTGGGAGTTTGGATATGTCGACGAGAAGGACAGACCAATAATCAGCCTTGGAATGAAGGGCTTGCTCTATGTTGAGCTCTCAAAGACAGAATCAATCCGAGATGCACACTCTAGCCTTGCAGTGATAATAGAGAATCCTGCCTGGAGGCTTGTTGAGGCATTAAAGACACTTCGTGGTACCGATGGAAGAGTTTTGATAAAAGACTGGTACAAGGAGGTAGACAAGTTCACAAAAGAAGATCTCAAAATAATTGCATCAGAGCCCTTTGATGAAAATTCATTCAAAAAAGAATATGGAATTAAAAAATTTGTTGGAAACAAGAAAGGTATTGCGGTAAAAAAAGCCCTTGTCGGTGAGCCTACATGCAACATTGCAGGATTTACATCTGGCTATGAAGGTCCTGGTGCAAAGACTGTACTACCATCAAAGGCACTTGTGAAAATTGATTTCAGGCTGATACCAAAGATGGACCCAAAAAAGCAACTCCTCCGTCTGAAAAAACATCTCAAGCAAAATGGATTTGGAGATATTCATGTCACCATGATTCACGGGGAGGCAGCTGCAAGAACAAGACTGTCGGACCCATTTGTCAAGACGGTCAAAAAAGCAGCAGACGAGTCCTTTGGTAAATCAATTCTAAGTGTCTCGTCTGCAGGTACAGGACCAATGTTCTCATTTGTCAAATTCTTGCATTCTCCATGCATTGCAGTAGGGAGTACCTATGTATTTTCAAGAATCCATTCTCCAAATGAATTTGCAAGAATTGATCTGCTGAAAAAAACAACAAAATGCATGTGCAAGATAATACGAAATTTTGCATCACAATAGATTTTTTCCCAGGATCTTGTCTTTTCAAAAATATCTGAAACCAGAGCTGATCTCTTGCCTCTGACCTTCTGATCTATGGCAGACTGCACAGAAAGGCCTTTATTGTGCTCATTTTGCAATTCAAATATGGCTTACATGTACATGCCGGGAGCTACTGCGGTCGGTATTACATATGACGGCGGTGTCGTCATGGCAAGTGAGAGAAGAATCTCTTATGGAAATTTCGTGGTAAGCAAGACTACAAAGAAGACATTCAAAATTACTGATTTTGTTGGTGCATGCTGCGCTGGAATGGTTGCAGACATGCAGGTTTTGGCAATGCAGATGAGGGCAATGACCAAGATAAGAAAGATGGAGCTCAAGCGTGAAATTCCTCCAAATTCTGTAGCAAAAATGATGTCAACTTTGATGTATGAAAGACGATACTATCCTCTCTTGACTCAGGTCATAGTTGGAGGAGTAGATGGAGAGGCAGTAATTTACACACTAGACCCATTGGGTTCAGTCTTACCTGATGATTATGCTTCTGTCGGAACAGGTGCAGAGATGGCACTTGGAGTCTTGGACCAAGAATTCAAACCAAAGATGAGCGAAAAGGATGCGGTGAACCTTGCAGTAAAATCAATCAAGTCTGCAATACTGAGAGACAATTCAAGTGGAGACGGAATCGATGTTCTTGTTGTTGACAAGAACGGAACAAGAGAGTTTACCGCAAGCTAGTTACTTTTTAATTAATTTTGCAGCTTCCCAATACTTGTCAGAAACATAGTGTAAATTTTTCACAACCTCTCCTTTTGTTATTGTTGACATTTCGGCACTTGATACAAGTGCCTTGCCTACTGCGAGAAATTTACCGTGAACTTCTTCTACGACACATATGATGTCATCTTTTTGAAACTCGGTGAATTTTTTAATTCCGGGGCGCATGACATTTGCGCCGTTACAGACAAACTTGATTGCTCCTGCATCAACAGTTGCTTTTGGAAATTTCTCAAGCAGTGCCGTTTCTGAAAGAAATGGAAGATATGTCTCTCCAATTTGTATTGATGTTATGCTGTCTCCAGTTATCAGACTAGTGTCATCATCAATCTCATGCAGTACCAGTGTCTTTGACTTTGGCAGCTCAATGTGCCACTGCTTGGTCATCTTGTCAATCACTTCAGAGATGTCACTCTTTGAGAGGTTATGCGATTTCAATTCTTGACATCTCCTGTTTGATATCTAATAAATCACGTAAAATTGAGCTGGCAGTCTCAATGCCTCCGGCACCACGACCTATTATTGTCTGCTGGCCAGAGTGTTCGGAATTAAACGTGATGGCATTTAGTGTTCCGTTGACACACATTGGATCATCAAGTGGTATCTCCTTTGGTGCCACAACCAAGTCCCTGTCACAGGAGGCAACCAGCTTTACTGCACAATCATGCGATGCTGCCTTTTTTATATCTCCAGTTGTAACGTCCCTGATTCCAGTCCTCTTGATGTCCTTTATTGTCACCTTCATGTCCATTATCCAGTTTGCAAGTATGACAAGCTTGGCTGCAGCATCAAAGCCATCGATGTCAAGTGACTCGTCTGCCTCCACATACCCCTTTTTCTTGGCATCTGTAAGGGCTGCCTTGAATGTAAGGCCTGTTGCCATGTTTGTCATGATGTAATTTGTTGTGCCATTTAGAATACCTTGAAACGATACTATTCTTTCACCACGCAGGCTGTTCTTTGCATAATCAAGTATTGGTGTTCCTCCCCCGACTGTTCCACTAAACTTTAGCTGGACCTGGTTGTATGTTGCAAGCTCTATCAATGACGGAAATGCAAGGGCAAGTGGTCCCTTGTTTACTGTAATAACGTGCAGTCCTTTTTTCATTGCACTGACAATGTGTGACATGCCAGGCTCTGCATCCTTGTAGTTGCTTGGTGTAGTTTCTATCAACACTTCGGCATCCATGCCATTTATCATGTCAAGGCCGTTTGCATCCTTTTCCTTGTTGTGATATTTTCGTATGTTTCCATATTTTTTTTTCACCTCAAGCAACCTGTTCAAGTCAAGACCTGCAGACGATGCTGCCGAGCCCTTTGAATCAAAGACGCCAACTATTCTTGGTTTTAGTCCATGTTTTGCATACAGGTCCTCTGATCTAGAAAGTAAAAGTTTTGCAAAGCTCTGGCCTACAACTCCAAAGCCTGATAGTATGATTCGCAATATTGACAAGACACATTTTGGTATTAATTAAGATTGACGAATTCTAAGATTGCTTTATTAATGCAATGCAAAAAATTATCCCATGGTACCAAAAAAGTATCTTTATGCAGCAATAGCTGGAATATCTATAGCGGCAATCGCCATTGCAGTTATTGAATTTCTCCCAATGATGGGAAAAGACAATACTTCGGGCCAAGTTGCATTTCTTGATTTTTCATATGATGAAGAAAACTCTGATCTAAGAACTAACCTTGCATCGTACCACATCAATATGACAAAACCAATCCGACTGAGCAGTGCAGCTGATGTCAAGCAATACTGCAACTTTATCACTGATCCAAACAAGCAGGCACTTGTCACATACTGCACATCTACTGTACTCAAAAACACTCAAGGTACACTTGGTGATATTACAATGGTGGGTACTCCGGATGTACCAGGCCTTGTTGTTGTGGCACTCCAGTCAAACCCATTGATGAGCAACTATGGTGATATCAAGACAGTCTTTGGAGTTGTGTTGAATAGTACCATTTGCCAGTGCTGGGATAAAGAGCATCCAGGTGGATATCAAACCTTGTCTGACATGATGGATGCATTGCGAGACTTTCACATAAATGGAAAAAAACCAGACAGCACAACACACACCATACCTCTTGGAAACAAGCATTTTGAGATTGAACTTTCCACCAATGACAGTGGATATCTATGGAAGCTTCTTGTAGCCAAGTAATTGACTCGTCTTGGTTTACGAAGGTTGACGTGACTCTTTAATCTGTAGAAAAAAGATTTTGGTGTTATCCTTGTTTGAGTATCTGTGGCTCTTGCCACTTGGTTTTGTAGCTGGAATAATAGGATCCATGATAGGACTTGGCGGTGGATTCGTAGTGGTACCTGTGCTGACTTTTTTTGGATTCTCCCCAACACTTGCTGCAAGTGACAGCCTCTTTGCGGCATTTAGCAATTCTGTTGCATCAACTGCATCTTATGCAAGACAAAAAAGAATCGCATACTCACTTGGAATAAAACTTGCACTGATATCAATACCTGGAACAATCATTGGTGCATACATATCTGATGGGGTGTCTCCTCCTTTGTTCAAGTTGTTGTTTGGTGCAGTGCTGGTATCATCAGGTGTCTACATTTACATGAGAAGAAAAATGGAGTCAAGGGAGTATAATTTATCAAAACAAGTAATGGTTCTTGCAGTGGGCGCAAGTTTCTTTGCAGGTATAATCTCCAGCTTTTTTGGAATTGGTGGAGGCACTGTCTTTGTACCGTTGATGGTTGTTGCAATTGGCTTGTCCATGAAACTTGCAGCACCTACCTCACAGTTCATCTTGATGTTTGCAGCTGCTTCTGGCATGATAGTGCATTCACTGCTTGGCCATCCAAACTATTACGAAGCAGGGATGCTCTCAATTGGGTCGTTTGTAGGTGGAATCGTTGGTAGCAGATTGTCTACTCGTGTTAATGAGGGAAAACTGCGACTGTTTGTTACCCTAGTTCTTGGGATAACTGCGGCCAAGCTTGTCATTGACGCGCTGGCGGGTCACGCTTGATCTGGTATAGGTTTCTTTTTGATATCACAACCGTCTTGCCTTCTTGGCTTGTACCTTCAAAATCCACTGCAATCAAACCAAACTCATCATTGATCTCGCGCTTGTCAGAGATTCTAAATTTTATCTTTAGTCTCTCTCCTGTGTAAAGTGGTTTTAGAAACCTAGTCTGCCTGTTCTTCCAGTCAGGGTCACCATCAATTCCATAAAAAATCAAGAGGTTGCCATACATTTGTTCCAGTCTTGTAAACTCTCCTTCCATCTTTGATAATATGGCTCTACCTGACACTATTTTTTCATTGTTTGATTCCTTGTTTTCGTAAATTATGTTCTTGATTCCTGAAAACAAAAGATAGCTGTCAAGCTCTTGCGATGTTATTTCACATTCTGAATAAAATTCGTCTCCGACGCTTAGCTCAGAAAACCTTTTCATCAGGATCTTGTTTCGTCTGGATAGTAAATTATTTCTGCATTGTTTACTGCTTTTCCAGATGTAAGATAGTTGACTGCTTTTACTGTATTCTCATTGCTTGGCTCTATGCCGTCAACACTTCCTGGCAGCACCAGGTACATTCTAAGTTTTGATTTTAGAACATCGCTTAGCTCCTGGTTTACAGTTGTTGCAAATGGTCGTAGCGCACCCCGAAATACCTCAACTCTTGCCCTGTCTGCACCAGTTGTCTTGCCTCCTGGCATGTCTGGCCCAATGATTATCATGTTTCCTTCCTTGCCTTTGAATAAAGGTGGATTCTTGGCTCCCCCTGGCACAAATATGCCAAGTGATTCTTGCATGAATATTGCTGGAGTGTTTATGAACTTGTCAACCAGTTCGTCCCATCCTTTTCTTGACAGGTCAACAAGTTTGCCCACCTGTGGGACCTTTCCTGTTATGTAGATTATGTTACCAATTGGCCCAACTTTTTGTGTTGCAGTGTTTAGCATTCTTTTGACACTTTCTTGGTTTGTCAAGTCCATGACGTGAGAGTGGAACTTGGAAAGTCTCTCTTCTGCAACCTTGGGGCTTGTCTTTGAGATCAAAATCACGGTCTTTCCTCCAGAACTTTCTATCTTTTGTGCAAGAAATTCTGCTCTTACCACATCTGACTCGTCAGTTGCATCTAGTGCAAATACTGTAATTTTGGAAAAGTTGCCTTGGGTCTCTGGTATGGAGCATGCAATGTGTGGCTTGACTGGATAAAATACACGGTCCCCTGGTATGACCTTGCCGTTTAGAATCTGTGATATGTTGTCATCGCTTAGCATCAAAACAGTCTCTGCAACCTGTTGCTGTGTGAGGAACTGCTCGTCTGCAATCATCTTGCTTGTATTGTTTTGTACCTTTTCTGCAATCTGCTGTATCTTTGCAAGAAGTGCAGAGATTGTACCAACTAGTTTTTGTATGTCAGATTCTGATGTGATTGATTTTGATCTTGCAAGCTTGGCTGCTGCATTTGCAATTCCATCCTTTACAGTCTTTTCATCTTCTCCAAGCAGTGGTAATATGTCAACGTTTACTGATTCTACTTCTTCTGGGCTGAGGCTTTCAAAACCGCTTACTCTCATAAATTCTGCTGCTGCTTTTGGATATACCGTCTTGTAAATTCTGTCAGAATGTACTGGACCTGGATTTGTTGCAATTGAAATTATTTTCTTGTCAGTAATCTCCCATGACATTGCTTCTGCAAGTCTGTTCTTTGCTCCCTGTGATGCAGTGTATGGGCTTCTAAACCTGTATGGCCTCTGCTCATATGGGCGCTCTTCTGTAAAAAATGTAGATATTGTAACTATCTTTGAGCCAGGCTTCATGGTTTTAATTGCCTGAGATGATGTCCAGAATGTTCCTGTGAGGTGAATTCCGACTGTACTCTTGAATTCAGAGATTGGGGCGTTTGCAAAACAAGTAACAGGTCCTGAGACTCCGGCATTGTTTACTACAATATCCACAGCACCATGTGATTTTTTGAGATCTTCGAACATCTTTGAGACTCCCTCCTCGTCACTTACATCAACACCTGGGAAAATTTTTACAAATGAATTGCTTTTTACTTTGGAAATTACCTGCTCTAATTCTTTTGCTGCCTCTTCAAGCGGCTCTTTTCTTCTTCCTAGAATGACAATGTTTGCTCCGTTTTCAGCAAATTTCATGGCTATTGCCTTTCCTATTCCAGTTCCGCTTCCAGTGATTACTATGATTTTATTTTGAAATTTGAGCATTGATAGTGACTTGGATGATTCTGGACTATTTATTCGATTATGCTTGTGTTCTAAAACTGTGGATTAGATCCAAAACAAACCACAAGGTCCTACAGACATATTTATTTGTGGGTTGGATAAAACCCCAAACATGCACGATTCAGAATCTGATACTTTTCATCCTATGAACAAAAATGTAGAGTTTTCCCAGTCGCTAAAAAAAATTGGCATCGATGCAGAGCCAAGACAGATTGATACCGATGAAGTAGAAAAAGAAAATTATTATTCAAAAAATTACAGCCACACTCCTTCCATGGTTACAAATCATGGAACCATTGTGCTCAAAGGAACCAACATCGATGTAGTACAGATAATTCAAAAGGGATAAAAAAATGACGCAAGATCTCAATCCAATATCGTGGGGCGCCCAAGACCGGTATCAAGCACACTTTATTGTCAAAATGCCTGGTATTTCTGAAGATGATTTTCTCGTGAGGGCAAAATTGCAGACCAAGGGACACTTTGCATCAAAGAGAGTTGTCGGGGTACAGTGGATTGGCGGAGCCCTTGCTGATATACTCAACTCTGATGATACTCTCAAAACCATGATGACAAGAATACCATACCATGATGCACAGATATCTGTCGAGCCAACAAAAGGTGGGATCAGAATTCACGGCAAGTGGAAAGACAGTCATGAGTTTTCCATGACAAAGGAATTGTTTGCAGTCTATGATAGAATTGCACTTGACATTAAAAAAGAGTCAGGCTCTCCACCAGTCCAAAGCTAGACAATCAACTTTGTTGCCTTTTGGAATTGCTAGGATGAATTGTTTTCTTACAGTTGTTGCAAGCCTTCCAGCCAATACCACGCCTGTTGCAGATATGGTGTCAGTAGAGTTGTACACCTGAAGCAAGTATGGTGCGTGATCAATTCCGGGCCCCTTTTGGTATACTGCAAAATCGCAACCAAACTTGATGCCAGGATTTACGATATACCCCTTGTCCCTGAAATCTTTGTAGACGATATATTTTTTATCAAAATTGTGGTACTCTCTTCTACAAATATCTCCAAGTTCTTTTTGTGTTACAGGTTTTTTTGACTGGTATATCTTGAGTTTTGATTTTTCCTGCAGATAGTATCCTTCAATTAAATCAAGGATCAATGGCACATTTATCTCATCAGGCTTTGGTTTTGTCATGCCAATTGGCTTGCCATAGTATCCTTCAACAAAAAGTGCTTTTGAATCTGCAATGTTCCAAATAATTATCCTGTTTTCAAGCAGGTCGCCTTTCATGGAATGTTTGATACCGGTAATTGATTTTAGTGTTTACAAATATTAAAAAAAGGAAAAAAGAGTATCTTACAAAATTTTATAGGCTGAGAGCAAGCAAAATGAACGAATCTGATACCTGCAGTACCTTGTCTGACATTTCTTCAATTCCCTCTACGACATCCTTGAGAAGAAGCAACTCCTTTGTTGAAGCAGTCTCATCAAGAACCCTGATGCTCAATGCTCTGTACTTGTCATCTACTTGTCTTTCTATCTTTTGTGCTTCGTGAGCCAAGTCTATTGCCACTGTGCTGTTGTTGCTTGCAAGGGCTCGAATTATTTCATTTATCTTGTGAATTTGGTCTACTGCCAATTCCACTAGTTCTGTGAGGTCCTTGTCAAGTTTTTCCTTCTTTAGCGTGGCTGACTTGATGTTTGAGAGTTTGAAGGCAATGCCTGTGATATAGCCCGCAATTTCATCCATTGTGTATGCCGAGTTCAAAAGATTCTCCCTGTTCATCATGAGACCACCTACATCTGAAATCTCTCTTGTTATTTTTCTACGGAGAGCTTCTACTTCATCTTCGGTATTTTTTATTCTCTCCAATAGTTGTTTTATTTCAGCCTTGTCTGCCTTGATTATCAAACCTGGCAGAATTGATAGATCTCTGACTGCGTTGAGAATTCTGTTTATCTCGTCTTGTAAAACGGCCAAGGCCTTTCTCTTTGCCTGAACTTCAAGTTCTCCGCTATACATCTAGAGATTTTAG
>JAGWGU010000015.1 GCA_028867275.1 Nitrososphaerota archaeon | reverse complement strand
GGTTTCATTCCTGCTGGAAGTGTACCGTGAGTTGGACCTGATGCTGCTGGTCTTGGTTGTGGTTTTGGCTCTGGTTTTGGAGCTTCTGCTGGTTTCATTCCTGCTGGAAGTGTACCGTGAGTTGGACCTGATGCTGCTGGTCGGGGTTGTGGTTTTGAAGTCTGTGCAGGTTTTTGTTCTGCAGGCTTGACCTGGGATGATAAATTAGCAAGTTTTGCTTCAAGTTCTGCTATCTTTGCTTCTAGTTCAGCAGTGTTAGATCCTTCTGTAACTTTTTTAGTAGAACGTGTTTTTTTTGGCTGTACTTCTTTAGACATGTAGTAGTTGTGCGATATGGCAGTTTATTTACATTTTGATCAAGCTCAGATCTGGTAAAATTCATAGAAGTTTTATAAGAAGCAGTCCCCATTTTTAGGCATTGGACGACTTTGAAAGGGAGTATCCTGGCTTTGACTGGAAAAATACCCCAGCATACAAGCACCCAGGAGGAAGAAACTGCCCATGCCCAAAGCATGAATACATACGTGAACAGATAGGGGTTGCAAAGACTGTGAGTCAGACTTCAAAGGAGCCAAGCAATATCACACTCAAGTTTTGCCCAGATCATTACAACGTATACCTCAAAGAGGTCATTCCATCAATGCCTCTCAAGTACAGAATTTTAACAAAGATTGCACTCAAGATAGGGGCAATCAAGATTGAGCAACTCAAGTATATGCAGTCAGACCAGTGCTTTTATTGCAGATTTGGTTCTGGCGGACATGACAAGAAGAACGAACTTCCACCAATTTTCTAAATAGGGCTTATCAATACCTTGGGTTTGTTTGGTGTATCATGGTGGCATCTTTTACCACAGAGCGGACATGTTATCCTGTCAAGAAATATGCATTGGCAGATATGCGATTTCATATAGCTATCTGCAGTCTTGGAGTATTCTCCGGTTCCATTACAAAAAGAGCATTGCGTGTCAAGAAGAACAATTTTTCCCTGACCTCCACAGACTGTGCATTTTTGCTCGCCCAACTTGATGGCATTCTCCCCACAGGATAATTAAAGTTCTCTTGTCCAATATTTTTTTTAAAATATCAGGCAAAAATCCAGTTAAGCTTATACGCCATACAAATTCAGTAAATGTGTGCCTATCGAGGACATTTCAGAGCTTGTTGAAAAGTTAGAAAAGGCAGGAGAGCTCAAAAGGGTAAAAACACAGGTGGATGCAAACCTTGAGGTTTCAGAAATTCTTAGCAGAGTGATGTATTCTAATGGTCCTGCAATACTTTTTGAAAATGTAAAAAATTTTGACATGCCAATACTTGCCAATGCATTTGGTTCGCTGAAGCGACTGGAGATTGGATTAGAGATGCAAGACTTTACTGAGATTGGTCAAAGAATTGTAGACATGACAAGAATGGAGATGCCAACAGGAATTTTTGACAAACTGCGAAAACTCCCAGAGCTGTCAAAGATGGCAGATATTGCACCCAAGCTGCAAAAAAGTGGTCCGGTCACCGAAGTAATAGAAGAATCCCCCTCATTTGATAAAATCCCAATTCTTAAAACATGGCCAAAAGACGCTGGCAGGTTTATCACATTTGGACTGATTGCAACAAAACACCCAGAGACTGGCGTAAGAAATCTCGGAGTGTACAGGATGCAGGTAATAGATAGTACTCATGCACTCATGCACTGGCAAAAACACAAGCGAGGTGCACATCATTACGACATCAAAAAAGATTCCGGAAGCAAGATAGAGGCTGCGATAATAATTGGCTCTGATCCTGCAACAGTATTTTCTGCGGTAGCTCCAGTACCTGAGGGACTTGACAAGTATGTATTTGCAGGAATTACAAGAAAGACAGGAATCAAGACAGTAAAATGTAGAACAGTTGACTTGGAGGTTCCTGCCAATGCAGAAATGATACTAGAAGGATATGTGGATCCATCAGACATTAGGATGGAGGGACCATTTGGAGATCATACAGGATACTACACTCCACCTGAGCCATATCCCGTATTCACACTGACAGGAATCATGCGAAGACAAAAACCGATTTATCTTACAACAATAGTTGGAAAGCCAATATTAGAGGATGCATATATCGGCAAAGTAATTGAGCGCTCATTTTTGCCCCTCATCAGAATGTTCCATCCAGAGGTGGTTGATTTTGCAATGCCTGCATCAGGATGGTTTCAGGGCATGGCAATAATTTCAATCAAGAAGAGATATCCCGGACAGGCCAAAAAAGTAATGATGGGTCTTTGGGGAATGGGTCAGCTTGCACTGACCAAGTTCTTTGTAGTAGTAGACGAAGACGTCAATGTTCATGATTTGAATGATGTAGTCTGGGCAATCACTACAAGGTCAGATGCTGCAAGAGATACTGTAATAATCAACAATACCCCAACAGATACACTTGATCCTGCATCTCCGCTTGTAAACTTGGGATCCAAGCTTGGAATTGATGCAACACAGAAGACAAAAGAAGAAGGATATCAAAGAGATATTCAAGAACTTGTAAAATCAGACGAGTCCATAAAGAATCTAGTAGACTCTAAATGGTCTAGCTATGGCATCTAGTGCATTCTTACAACATTGTAGAAGTTGTCTCTCTCTTCTACTTCATAGCCAATTTGTTTTACTGCCTGGATTATTCTTGCGCCAGTAAGCTCAGTGGAACGTGCCCCTGTGCAAGATACCACCTCTTCTCCAAGAAGCGTGCCTCCAAAATCATCTGCTCCATATTGTAGTGCCATTTGTGCCATGGCAACTCCATTTGTAAGCCAAGAAGACTGGATGTGAGGAATCAAGTCATCATACATTATTCTTGATATGGCAATCATCTTCAAGAGTTGTGTACCACCTGCAGGATACTTGACAGTCTCTTGTTTCTGCATCAATGTATTGTTTGGCTCAAAGCTCCATGGGATAAAGGCCATGAATCCATTTGTCCTTTCCTGAAGTCTTGCAATCTTCATAAAATGTTCTGCAATATTATCGCGTGTTTCCACATGACCATACATCATGGTAGCAGAGGCTGGAATTCCAAGACCATGTGCTTCTTCCATTATTCTCAACCAAGTATTACTTGAGATCTTTTTTGGGCTTATGATTTGTTTTACTTCATCAACCAAAATTTCTGCGCCTGCACCAGGAATTGATTGCATCCCGGCTTCCTTGAGTCTTGATAAAACTTCTTTTGTGTTTGTGTGTTCAACTTTTGAGATCATGTCTACTTCAGAAGCTGATAGACCGTGGATTCCAACTTTGGGAAATTTTTTTCTTATTAATCGAAATGCATCTTCAAAATATTCAATCTTAAGAGATGGATTATGTCCACCTTGGAACATTACCTGTGTTATGCCAAACATCTCCCAAGCAGCTTTTACCCTGGACTCTATCTTGTCAAGTGTCACAGTATAAGACTCCTCATGACCAGGTGGTCTATAAAATGCACAAAACTTGCAATCAGTGATACATACATTGGTATAATTTAGAATCATGTTATTTACAAAAGAAGAACGTCGTCCAAACTTCTTTCGTGTCAAGTATCCAGCTACAAGGCCCATCAGATGAACATCATCGGAGTCTAACAGTCTTTTGCAATCTTCTATTTCAGGTCTTTTACCTATGAGAGAATTCTCTAAAATGTCACCAATTTCAGAATGGTGAAGTTGTTCTGTCAGTTGACTCAATTGAGTGTGTTTTCTCTTTAGCGTATTTAATCGTTTGAGAACAAAATGGCCCCATTTCCATCTCATGCCAGTCATCAAAAATTTTGAAAAATATCAAAAATTAATTTCTAAAATATTTGAGACAGTTCTTGTTTTGGTTCTGATTTTTTCCTTGATTGTAAAAATCTGTCACATTTTCCCGCTATTTTTAAGTAGGGCACACCAGCGATTAACACCAATGGTAACAGGCCATCAGATTCGAATGAATCGCATTCTGCGCAATGGTAAGATGCTTTGCATACCCATGGACCACGGAATATCAAGTGGTCCACTAAAAGGAATAGAGGATCCGTATGCTTTGATTTACAATTGCCAACACTTTGGTCTTACATCAGTCATAATCAACAAAGGCATTTTGAAGAATTTACCAAAACCAACCAAGATCGGATTAATTGTACACTTTTCAGGCAGCACTTCTCTTTCCATGTCTCCAAACAGAAAGATGTTGACAGGCTCAGTTGAAGAAGCATTACGATTAGGTGCAGACGGAGTTTCACTTCACATTAACATCGGAGGAAAAGAAGAGCCCGAAATGATAGAACAACTAGGTAGAATTGCAGATGACTGTCATAAATGGAGCATGCCTCTTTTGGCAATGATGTATCCCAGAGGTGAAAACGTCAAGAATCCACATGACCCAGAGATAGTAGGCCATGTTGCAAGAATTGGAGCAGAGTGCGGTGCAGACATTGTAAAAACACTTTACACAGGAGACGTAGATTCATTTAAAAAAATAATCAAGAGTACTCCTGTACCTGTTGTCATAGCTGGAGGCCCAAAGGCAAAGACAGACAAGGATGTATTACAGATGACTGAGGAAGCAATGGAAGCAGGCGCCAAGGGAGTAACATATGGAAGAAATATTTTTGAGCACAAGAACCCAGGTAAGATGACTCATGCTCTTTCTGCAATAATATTTAGAAAAGAAACCGCAAAGGAAGCAGCGAAGTATCTTGAGCAAAAATAGAGAATTAATTATTGCCCCAAAAGTTTCAAGGGGTCAGCTTGGCAAATTCTTGTCAGAGTTAGAAAAAGAGGGAATCAAGATTGTAAACCTAGATCCTTCCGATCTCAAAGGAACAAAATCAAAACTTTCCACAGTACATACCTCAACTAATGCAAATTATGTCATAGTTGACAAAGTCACCAAGATTAAAGGCAAAAAAATAGGAATGAAGTTCAAGGTTCTTTCAAATGCAGACATTGAAAAAATACTCCAGTTTGCAAAGGCAGGATTAGATTTTGTAGTGATAGAGGTAAAGGACTGGAAAATAATTCCTCTTGAGAACATAATAGCAAAGCTACACAAGATTCACACAGAGATATTTGCAGTAGCAAATACCCCTGATGAAGTTCGCAAGATGTTTTCAATATTAGAAATAGGGGTAGATGGAGTCATATTTTCAACCAGTTCCATAAATGAAGTAAAAGAGACCTTAGTATATCTCGGTACAAAGAACTTTGATCTCAGGCCTGCCAAGATTCTAGAAATAAAAGAAGTAGGAAACGGAGAACGTGTTTGTGTGGATACTGCATCCATTTTAGGACGAGGTGAAGGGATGCTAATTGGGAGTAGATCTAACTTCCTTTTCTTGGTGCATAACGAATCAGTTGGTTCATCATTTACTTCTCCAAGGCCTTTTAGAGTAAATGCTGGTGCAGTACATTGCTATACATTATCGCCAGATGGAACTACAAACTACTTG
The DNA here is from genome assembly GCA_028867275.1 of Nitrososphaerota archaeon. GTDB lineage: Archaea > Thermoproteota > Nitrososphaeria > Nitrososphaerales > Nitrosopumilaceae > Nitrosotalea. The sequence continues at coordinate 26,341 of JAGWGU010000015.1, read as the reverse complement.
TCCGAGCTAGAAACTGGTTCAGAGGTTCTTGTCATTAATTCACATGGTAAAGCAAGAAGAGCTACAGTGGGACGCTCCAAAATAGAAAGCAGACCAATGTTGATGATAAAAGCACAGATTGGAGACGAGGTGGGTGGAATAATTGCACAAAATGCTGAGACCATTCGTTTTGTACGTCCAAATGGCCATCTTGTCTCAGTCACACACCTAAAGAGAGGAGATGTTGTACTTGCATATTCCAAGCCAGCAACTGGAAGGCATTTTGGCATGGAAGTAGACGACGAATATATCGTAGAAAAATAAACAGTAAACGTCATAGGACTTGATTTATTATATAGATACGTAACAAAATTGTTTGTTGAATGTTCGTTGTAACATATGTTCCATAGAAATAGACGAAAGTGAGGTAGAATCACACATTACCACACCAAAGCATCTGGAAAACAAATCAAAAATTTCTACAAATAGCAATGGTTTGGACAAGAGCGTAGCAGCCATGTGGCTCAAGTCATTTACATAACGAATCATTTTATCAAATACATTTGTTTTAGACAAGTTTACACTAACAAAACTTTTTAAAAATAAAAAAGATATGTTACTCGAATTTCTTTTTTAGTTGAATTATTTCAGCCATCTCATCTTTGAGATGTTTCTTCAAAAGAGATTCGTGTTCTCGCTTATGCCTCCAGTACAAGTTCATCATAGATTGTCTGGATCTGGCATGTTTTAATGCAGCAGTATATTTTCTGTGACTTTTCTCAACAATTCGAAAATATGACTTGCTGTTAGAAGTTACCATATGAGAAATCTTGGTTCTTAATAGATAACCTTTCCTATCTATCCAGCCTGTCAACAGGGGGCTTACAGTGGTTCTGGTTTTTTCCAGTTAGGAACAAGCTGCATCTTACGAAGAGATGGTGGTTCGAGGGTTCTCCTCTGAGCGATTTTGACATATTTTGCTGATTTATCAATTCCAAAGTATTTTCTATGAAGAAATCGTGCCATCTTTGTAGTCTGGCCACTTCCAACAAATGGATCAAGAACAAGATCACCAACGTTGCTGTAAAGTTGAATCAAGCGGTACGGTATCTCTTCTGGAAATGCTGCAGGATGAAATTTCCTGTAGCTTGGAGGCATTGGTGCAATATGCCAGATAGAGTTTGCAACTTCTTTTTTCATCAAATTGTCAAGAACCAGCTTGCTTTTTTTATCCTTAAAGTTGTGAAATGGCATCTTTCGCAGAATTATAATCTGCTCATGCATTATGTTCGGATAATAATATGTAGGATATGGATGTTGGACTGTAACCCTGAATCTTTTTTTGCCCCCAGTAACTTTATTCCAGATTATTTCTTCAAAGAAATTCCAACCTATCTCTTTTTTTGTCAATTCCACAAGGAGTAATGCAGGAAGAGGAAGTTTGCTTTTTCCTTCAATTATTTCGTTACCTATCACTATACAACAAAATCCACCAGGCTTGGTTATACGATATACTTCAGAAAAGACTGCACGCATTTCTTCAAGCCAATCCTCAAGGGATGTCTCAACTGTTCCACGATACCATTTCTCAGTATCTTGATGTTCTTGGTAGTTTATCGCATTATGATATGGAGGGGATGTAACGGTTAGCGCAATTTTATTGGATGGTAATTGTGAGAGATCTCTAGAATTAGAGACAACTATGGAGTTTGGTTTCCACACTACTTTCTTCAAATCATTTTGATATTTAACAGTTGTAAAAATAAAAAAATTATTCCAGCATGAAATTAAATCAAAGAAAATCACCTAAAACATGTTTAAGCACATGTTTTAGACAATCATGCGTTTTTCTTTACTTCTATTTCTATAGTGGACACATTTCGTGATCTTCCATCTAATGATTGAAGCTGTTCTGATCCTATTTTGATTTGTCCTATAGAGTACCCAGAGTTATCAGTCCTTCGTGCAATTATTTGTGCAACATCTACTGCTCTACCTATGCTAAGTCCTCTTGCCTTTATCGAGACCTTTGGGTTGTTAGCCAGTTGTATGAGCGCAGATGTTACGTATGCCATAATAGGCTTTTTTCCGATGAAGATAACATCTTTTGCGTCGTGCTGTGTATCTGAACTCATAGATATCCTCTAGAAATGATCGTTTCATAAAAGTTTCTTCCATTACCATGTTTTCACCAGCGATATCATCAATCATACAACATAATTCATGATTAGAATGAATGCTGCAACATCATATCAGACAATACAAAAGGAGGAAGAATTTCATGAGGAGTAAATAGAATATCAAAATTACACCATTTTACCCATGGATAAATTGATGCTAATCTAAATATACTAGTGAAATCTAGATTTACTTGATGTCCAACCAACAAATTAAGATCGGTTTGGTCGCATTAGTATTGTCAACCATAATGGTTTTTGCAGCAACATTACCTGCTGTAAATGCACTGACACCAAGTTCAGTGTACGATAGATTCTCCCAGAAAACAGACAGATTTCCAGGAGGACAACACATTTGTGGAGAGACTCTATGCTCACCAGATAGTTGGGCCAAGATGAAGCAATCACTTCATATCGCACAACGTGATCCTAGCAAATGCAGTGAATTGAGAGGATGGATGTATTGTGGCGAACCAACCATAACACCAAAGACCTCAACCAAGTAAATATCGAAAACTCATGACAACCAAGGTCTGCGTAACAATTGCAGCATCCAACCCTACAAAGGTATCCAGCGAGTTGAAGCGTGCTCTTGCCAAGTCAGATTATGCAGAACTGCGGTTAGATTTTTTAAAACCAAGTCAAATTCCTTTTTGTTTAACTCTAGTTAGAAAACATCTCAAAAGATGTGTATGCACGTTACGTCCCACTACAGAAGGCGGAAAATTTTCAGGTAACGAGAATGAACGAGTTTCAATATTAAAGCTGATTTCAGAGTTTGAACCATATCTTCTAGATGTAGAATACAACACATTGAAGAAAAATAAAGAACTTGTAAGATACCTCAAGAGTACAAAAACTAGAATTTTGGTCTCGTGGCATGATTTTACAAAGACTCCAAACGAGCACATTCTAAGATCAATGTTTAAAAAAATGTCCAGATTTTCAAACAATGTCAAGATTGTCACTACTGCAAAAACAATCAGCGATACGATACGAATCCTTTCTCTTTACAAGATCCATGCAAGAAATGTCAACTTGATTTCTTTTGCCATGGGAGACTATGGCAGAATGTCAAGAATATTGTGTACCAAGCTTGGAAGCCCTTACACATACGTTTCACTTGGTAAACCAGTAGCACCAGGCCAATTTAGCCTAAAAGAAATGAAGAGCATACTGTCGTTGGAAGATAAAAATTAGAAATTACAATTAAAAATTAGATACGACAAATCAGTCAGAGTTTTGCTCAAAAAATCTTTTAACAAACTGCGATTCAGCTCTTTTGATCCGTGACGAGTCGGCTACCTCATGAGCCATATTCACAAGATCATTTCTAGTCAAATCAGTTATGACAAAGTCTTCTTTTTCAGACTCTAGAGAATACTCGATGTCATTTAAAACATTAATGTTGTCATCGAGTAGTTTTATACAGTCATCAAGCAGACTAGCAAAATCATCCTTGTCTTCCAACGTTTTCATCAATACATTTTACATTAATTAATTGATCTCTAAACAAGACAAATGTCAAGGTCACCCTTATTATAAAAGAAACCCGTAAGTATACTTGTGAATCCCAAGTTGTCTCAAAATAATGTACCGCGAAATGTCATCATTTTAGCTACAATGGTAACAATACTGCTTGGCATGTTCAGGCTTATACTATTTTTGATACTTGTCTGGGTTGCAGCACTGGCATTCATCGTCATATACCAATATAGCTTAACTAGAACAACTAGAGGTAATTTTGTTTGCCTAGATTGTGCCACTATACATCAAGAGTCGGCCTGTCCAAAATGTGGTTCAAAACTCAAGAAAATCTATTCTCGAAGTGACAAGTACGGAATTTAAAAATCCCACATACATGCACCTTTTCCCCTAATCGCTTAAATCATGATTCATCAGGTAGAAAACAATGACCAAGACCTACGCTGTAATAGGAGACCCAATAGATCATTCATTTTCACCTGCACTTCATAATGCAGCTTTTTTATTTTTGGGTCTTGATTGCACATATATCGCATATAGAATTCCAAAGGGAGAGTTAGAATACGGAATTGAAGCGCTAAAAAAAATAAACATTTCAGGATTCAATGTTACAATTCCCCACAAAGTTGACATGATGAAATTTCTTGATGAGGTAGACAACGAGTGTAAACTGGTAGGAGCCACAAACACAATAATCAATGAAAATGGCCGGCTCAAAGGCTATAACACAGATGTTGCTGGATTCTTGGATCCGATAAAAAAGAGAAACATCAGTCCTAAAGATTCTGATGTTTTGCTGATTGGAGCAGGAGGTGCTGCAAGAGCCATCATAGTTGGATTTGGCAAAGAAAAAGTCCATAGAATCACCATCACAAATAGGACTCGTGAGAGGGCAGAAGAATTGGTTAAATTCGCTCAAGGTATCGGATTGGAATCAGATTATCTTGATCTCCAGTCTGCAGGAGAAATTGCTAACAGATACAAATTTGTAGTAAATGCTACTTCAGTCGGACTAAAGGGAATAGGTTGCCCAATATCTACAAAAAATATTAGTAAAGACTCCATAGTGTATGATATCGTATACGTACCAGTAGAAACTCCATTGATCGAACAGTCAAAGAATCAAGGTGCGACCATCATATATGGGTGGGAAATGCTTCTTGCTCAAGCAATGAAATCATTTGAGATTTGGACGGGTAGACCAGCTCCATACGAAGCTATGAAATTGACCTTACTTGGGAGATTTTAGTGATGAAAGTAAAAGCAAGCATGCATGGTGCAGTATCAATCGTAAATGCCATCGCTACGGGCAAGGGTGCAACACTTGGAATATCATTAGGCATAGAGGCAACTGTTGAAACCCAGCCTGGAAAGGGAATAATATTTGAAAACAAAGAATCAAACCTTAGTTCACGATTGATACGAAATGTTGTAGAGACATCAGTTCCAAAATCAGAACTTGAGAAAAACAAGATAACAATTTTTGTAAAATCAGAAATTCCTTCAGGATATGGACTCAAGAGTTCAAGTGCAATTTCATCAGTCATATCACTTGCATGTGCAAAGATATTCAGACCTAAAGCAAGTGATCTTGATATCTTAAGAGATGGTGTACATGCATCTATCAAATCAAAGGTAAGCATAACAGGAGCTTTTGATGATGCATGCGCATGCTACTTTGGCGGGTTTGTTGTGACAGATAACTCTAACATAAAGATCATAAAATCAGAAAAGGCGCCAGAGGACCTAACTGCCGTAATCTTTATCCCAAAGTCTAGAAGGAGAGGCAATGTAAAAAAACTAAAGACTCTAAATGGAGTTTTTTCACAGGCGTGGGATCTTGCAAACAAGTCAGACTATTGGAATGCAATGATACTCAATGGCCTTGCAACGTCTGTCATTTTAGGATCTGATCCAAAAATTCTAACCGATCTGTTAGACAGCGGATCTCTTGGAGCATCAGTGTCTGGCAATGGACCCTCAATAGCTGCAGTAGCAAAAAATGACAAAATATCAGGCATAAAAAAGATATTTTCAGATTTGGAAGGAAGTATCATTGTGTCACCAATAAACAACAAGAAGGCAGAAGTCCATGAAGTGTAAGGTTGCAAAATCTACATTAACAGGAACAATATCATGCCCTCCAAACAAGAGCTATTCTCATCGCGCCATTTTTCTTGCTGCACTTGCCAATGGGAAAAGCACGTTAAGAAACGTCCTACTTTCAAGAGACACCCTTGCAACAGTTAATGCATGTAAAGCATTTGGAGCAAAAATAGAAATCAATGGTTCTACTGTGACAGTAGAAAGTAGTGGAGAGATAAATCCACAGACTCTGGAAATTGATGCATCAAATTCAGGTACTACCATCAGAATCTCTACTGCAATTGCTTCTCTTTCTGACAAAACTATAACACTCACTGGTGACTCTAGCTTGAAAAAAAGGCCAATGCAGCCACTTCTTGATGCCCTGAAACAACTAGGAGTGCAATGCACCTCAACTGATGGCAAGCCACCTGTCACTGTAAAAGGAATATCAAATGGCGGAATTACTCACATCTCAGGCTCAATCTCGAGTCAGTTTATTTCTGCACTTTTGATTTCAGGCCCTAAAATGAAAAACGGCATCACCTTAGAAATAGACGGAGAACTAGTATCAAAACCATATCTTGATTCCACCATTGCTACAATGAAAAAGTTTGGTGTCACAGTTGATGCCATAATACCATACAAAAAATATAACGTGTCAAAACAAAAATACACACCATCTGATTTTGTAGTTCCTTCAGATTTCTCAAGCATGGCATTATTGCTTTCTGCCGCAGTCTTGTTAGGGGAAAACATGGCAATTAATGCAGCTCTTGGAGATTTACCGCAAGGAGATCGGGAGATATTATCACACTTGGAAAGACTAGGGGTGAAGATAAACATAGGAGAAAAAATAACTATAATTTCTCCAAAACTTCTCAATGGAGGAAGATTTGATCTTTCAAACAATCCCGACTTACTTCCTCCAATGGCGATTTTGGCGCTAAAAACATCAAAGCCAATTGAAATTTACAATGTAAAACATGCAAGATTCAAAGAAACAGACAGGATAGCAATTTTGGCAAAAGAGCTCGCAAAGATAGGGTTAGTTATCACAGAGAAAGAAGATGGATTAATTTTAGAATCTCCAAAAACACTAAAGAGTGCAGAACTTGAGTCTTCAGAGGATCATAGGCTTTTCATGGCTTTTTCCATAGCAGGCATGTTTGTTGGGAATTGTACTGTAACAGACCCTGATTCTGTTGATGTATCATATCCAACATTTGTAGAGGACATGAAGAAGATTGGAGCAAACATTACAATTTGAATTTTCAAATAATCACATCCAAAAAAGCCCTAAATTCCTAGAAGGATTATAAACACGTAAAAGGAAATTTCATCATGTCTTCAAGTAGCATAGGACAGCGTTTTGTTTTTACAAGTTTTGGTGAAAGTCATGGAAGATGTATAGGTGCAACAGTAGATGGTTGTCCAGCAGGATTAGCGATTGAAGAAAAAGACATCCAAACTATGTTAGATTTACGTAAACCCGGTCAGTCCATTATTACTACCCAAAGAAAAGAGGATGACAAGGTAGAGATTCTTTCAGGAGTGTACAAGGGACATACCACAGGAGCACCAATCACAATGATCATTTGGAATAAGGATCAACGTTCAAAAGATTATGACAATCTCACTCTGAAACCAAGACCAGGACATTCTGATTATCCCGCATTCATCAAGTACAAGGGATTCAATGACATCCGAGGAGGAGGTAGGTTTTCAGGAAGATTAACTGCTACGTTTGTAATGGCTGGGGCCATAGCAAGAAAATTACTTTCAAAAACTCTAGGGATTGAAACTTTTTCTTATACTTGTCAAGTCGGAAATATAAAAATGAAAGAGCATGCAGCAATGAAGATGAGGAATTCCGTATACAACAACGAAGTACGGTGTCCAGATCAAAAAATTGCAGCCAAGATGCGTGAAACAATTCTTGCGGCAAGACGAAAGGGAGATTCCATAGGAGGAGTCATAGAATCGCTAACAGTGAATTTGCCAGTAGGACTTGGTGAGCCAATTTTTGGTTCACTAGAATCAGATCTGAGTAAAGCTCTTTTCTCAATCCCTGCTGTAAAGGGCGTGGAATTTGGTTCTGGTTTTCATGGTTCCACTCTGCATGGCTCAGAGAACAATGATGAATTTGTAATTAAAAATGGAAAAATCCAAACCAAGACTAACAATGCTGGCGGAATATTAGGTGGCATATCCACAGGAATGCCAATTGTCTTGCGAGTAGCATTCAAGCCAGCATCATCAATAGCAAAAAAACAACGAACTGTTGATCTTCATACAAAGAAACCAGCTTACCTCATAGTCCAGGGGAGACATGATCCATGCGTAGTTCCTCGTGCACCACCGGTAGTAGACTCGCTAGTATCAGTAGTGCTTGCGGACCATGCAATCAGAGCAGGCTTTATTCCCGCAGTCATTAGATAAAAATGTCAGACATTAACAAACTACGTGATAAGATAGACAAGATCACATTTGATATTCTCAAATTGATCAAGGAAAGAAATGATGTAGCAAAAGAAATTGGAAATTTAAAAAATCATCTAGGCATAGGGGTTACAAACGAAGAAAGAGAAAACCAACTACGTACAAGAGTTTTAACATTATGTAAAGAAATAGGACTCGATGAAAAGACAGGAATGGTAATGTTAAATTTTCTACTAAATGAATCTGTCAAGATTCAATCCGTAGACAAACAGACACACTTGTCAGTGTTTTTGAAAGCAAAAAAATTGGAAAAGGAAGGAAAGAAGATAATCCACATGGAGGTAGGTGAACCAGATTTCCTACCACCAAAGATTGTCAATAATGCACTTGCTGAGGTTTACGACAAAGGCTATACAAAGTACGGTGATTCAAAAGGAATGCCAGATTTCAGAGAGGCACTTGCAAAATATGTTACAGAAAAATTTCAAGTAAAAATATCAATCCAAAATATCATGGTATCCCCAGGAGCACGCTTTTCAATATTTCTTGCAATCTCTAGTCTGCTAAATCCAGGAAATGAAATCATAGTGATTGAGCCAGCTTGGCCTGCATATAGAGACAATGCCCTCAATTCAGGAGTCAAGGTCAGGACAATACACACGACCCTTGAAAACAAATGGGAGCCAAAAATAGAAGAGATCAAGAATGCAATAAATGAAAATACAAAGATGATAATTCTCAATTATCCAAACAATCCTACTGGTAAGATTCTTCCAGCAGAGTTACAGGACCAGATAATGGAATTATCGATAAAGAATAATTTGTATGTGTTAAGTGACGAGATTTATTCATCATATGCAAATAAACCATGGAAGAGCATCCTCACTTATGGATACAGTAAATCTGTAATAACACAGTCATTTTCAAAGTCACATGCAATGACAGGCTTTAGGATTGGTTATGCAATATCAAGCCCTGAAATAATAGAAAAGATGTCAAAACTTCAGGCTCTTGCACTGACAAATGTATCAGAGCCTATTCAATATGTAGCCATGAAGGCATTAGAGGCAGACACAACCGATAATACTAAAACTATCAAAAATAGACTAGATACCATATTGAAAAAAGCAAGAACTATGCAACTAGACTTTGTAGAACCAGATGGGGCAATGTACTTGTTTGCCAGAATAAGACAAGAAAACTTTGATTCCGTAGATTTTACAAATAAGCTTTTAGATACAGGCGTGGCAATAGCACCAGGAGAGGGATTTGGAAACTATCAGGGATTTGTCAGAATATCAGCTTGTCAGCCAGAAGATACACTTAATCAGGGAATGCAAATAATAGAGGAAAGGTTGAAGAGCAAACAATGAAAAAAAAGATTGCAATAATTGGCGCAGAAGGCCAAATGGGAAAGTGGTTCTCAAAGTATTTTCTTGAGAAAGATTTTGACATAATAGGATACGACTCTGAAAAAGAGATTTTGAACAAATCAGTTACAAAAGCCCAATCTCTAGTAGGAGCTATCCTAACAGCTGATTACGTTATTTTATGCATACCGGTTAAACGCACACCCGAAACAATAAGGCTCATAGCAAAAGAGATGAAGCGTGATTCTTATCTAATAGACATCTCTTCACTTAAAACAAAAACTGCCGCAGCTCTTTCCAAGATACCAGACAAAGTAAATCCAATCTGCATTCATCCAATGTTTGGCCCAGGAACTAAGAAGCTGAAAGGACAGAACATAATATCAATTCCAATAAGGGATGCAAAAAAAGAGATGGCTGTAACAAAGTCATTATTTGAAGAGGCAAATTTTGTTCAAATAGATGCAACAGAGCACGACAAAAAAATAGCAATGGTGCTTGGAATGCCACACCTAGTAAACTTGGCACTTGCCAACATATTTGCAAAGGAAGAGAATTTCTCACTAGTTGAAAAAATGGCCGGAACTACTTTCAAAGCCCAAAAGTTTCTCACCACAGGCATCATGACAGAGCCTCAGGAGCTTATTGAAACAATAATTTCAAATCCAGAGATACGAAGATATGCAGAAGAGTTTTGGAAGGACATAGGCAGAATGCTTATTTTAATTCAAGAAAACAAGACTGAAGAAATGATAAAGTACATCTCAAGTGCAAAGGAGCGACTAGCAAAGAACGTCGATCTTGAGGAATCATACAAAAAGCTTGTTACAATGGTAAACGCTGTAGAAAAATAATTGAAATCTACCAAAATAGTAACTTCTTTTTTAACTCAGGATGGAAAGTATCTCATTCTAAAACGAAGTAACAAAGTGAGAACAATGAAAGATCTCTGGGCGGGTATAAGTGGCATTATAGAAGGCAATGAAGAACCACTATACAGAGCAAAAAAAGAGATACACGAAGAGACTAACATCACTGAAGACCAAATTACCCTAATTCGTGCCGCATCTCAAATGAGAACAGATTCTCCCCAATATGAAAACCATGAATGGTTGATTTTTCCATTCTTGTTTTCAGTAAACAATCCCAAGATAAAATTGAACTGGGAAAACTCAGAATATCAATGGATAACACCTACAGATCTGACAAAATTTCAGATAGTACCCAGTCTTGAAAAGGTACTAGCCAGTTTGTTGTAACTTTTCTACTTCTGTTTTAGTAAATCTTTGTTGTGGAAGCATAATGTAAACACAAGCACCACCACACATGGTACATGGAACTGTATTACCTTTGAGTTGCCCAGTTCGTGCATGGATACGAGATGCTTCCTCAGGATCAATTGACAGTGCAATTTGTTTTTCCCAGTTAAGGGTTCTTCTTGCCTCAGTCATTTCCATATCCCACTTGATCGATTTTTCTCTTAGCTTGACAAGGTCTCCTGCATGGGCTGCAATCCTATATGCAATCAATCCTGCCTTGACCTCTTCTGCAGTTGGCAGTGCAAGATGTTCTGCAGGAGTAAGATAACATAATAGATCCACACCTTCACTTGCAGAAATTGCTGCGCCAATAGCGCTTGCAATATGATCATGCCCAGAAGCAACATCTGTCACCAGAGGCCCCAGCACATAATATGGCACTTCCCCAATTAGAGATTTAGCCAGTCTCACATTAGCTGCAACTTCGTTGAGTGGAACATGCCCAGGTCCCTCAACCATCACTTGCACATCTTTTTCATGTGCTACTTTAGTGAGTCGTGAGATATTGATCATTTCTTGCACTTGAAGCTCATCATGAGAATCAAGAATTGAGCCAGGCCTTAGTGCATCACCCAGACTAAAAGTAACATCATATTTTCTTGCAAGTTCTATTAGATAATCAAAATGTTCATAGTATGGGTTTTCTTTGTCGTATTTTAGCATCCATGCAGCTGTGATAGTGCCGCCCTTACTTACTATTCCAGCATGTCGTTTTACTGCAAGAATGCGTTTTGCAATATCCTTTGTAATTCCTGAATGAATTGTAGTATAGTCAACTCCATCTTTTACATTACGCTCAAAAGCATTAAGAAAATCGTCCTCTGTAATATCAAGAGGATTCTTGTGTTTTTCTACTCCATAATTATATGCCTCGTAAACAGGTACTGTTCCAAACGCTATTGGTGCAACTTCAAGCAGTCTTCTCCTGAATACTCCAACATCCCCTCCATCGCTCAGATCCATTATAGTATCAGCATGGTATTTCATTGCAACTTCGGCTTTCTTGACCTCATCTTCAAGATTCTGGTTTAAGGTAGAATTTCCAATGTTTACATTTACCTTAGTCTTCATGCCTTTCCCTATTCCAACCACTCTGATCTTTTGCAGGCGGGCATTGTTATGAGGTATTATAATAGAACCATTTGCAATTTTAGGCATGAGCCAATCTAATGTTACATCTTCATCATGCGCAACTGCTCTCATTTCATCCGTAGCAACACCCCTTCGGGCAGCATTCATCTGGGTACTCAATTTACTATTTTTAGCGAGTAATTGGATTTAAACGTGAGTTTCTAAACCCAAGATCATGAACATATTGACTATTGCAGGCTCTGATCCTTCTTCAGGAGCAGGCATACAAGGAGACATGAAGACATTCAATGCGTTTGGAACATATGGTCTGAGTGTAGTTACTGCCATTACAAGTCAGAACACAAAGAGATTTCTTGATGTAAAACCAGTCATGGCATCACTTGTAAAAAGTCAGATAAAATCGGTCCTTGAAGATTTTCATATAGATGCAATAAAGATAGGAATGGTTTACGACAACCAAACCATAAGAGCAATACATTCAGAACTTGGAAGAATTAAAATTCCAATAATTCTTGATCCCATATTCAAATCCACAACAGGTGGAGATCTTCAAATGAAAGATGCTTTTGCAGACTTCAAAAAATTACTCATTCCTCTTTCATACATTATCACTCCAAACATGCAAGAGGCTGAAAAAATTTCAGGCATCAAGATTAAATCATTAAAAGATATGAGAAATGCTGCAAAAAAAATTCAGAAAATGGGAGCAAAAAATGTGATAATAAAAGGTGGGCATTTTCTTTCAGGTTCCAAGATTGTAGACATGTTATTAGAGAACAAAAAATTCCATACGTTCTCTCATGATAGACTAAAATTTGAAAACCATGGAGGTGGTTGTACATTTTCAGCCTCTCTATGTGCAAACATTGCAAGGGGAAAAAAATTGTCAGAGGCGGTAGATGCTGCTCGTCTTTTCACAGTAGAATCAATGAAAAATGCTGCAAAAATTGGAAGCGGACTTGTAATAGTTACACATGCAAAAGGTGACGAAATTGAGAATGGTCTATCATGTGCCATTTCAAAATTTTGTTCAATAGATTTCATCTACAAACACATTCCAGAATGCCAGACAAATTTTGTATATTCAACATCAAACCCACTGTCTCTAAATGACGTAATGGGATTAGAAGGAAGAATTGTCAAAACAGGAAAACGTGTAACCGTTGCTGGAAATCTCAAATACGGAGGGTCAAAGCATGTAGCATCAGCAGTATTAGAGATGGCAAGAAAATTTCCCAGTATTAGATCTAGCTTGAATTTAAAGTATGACAGTATTACGATAAAACGTGCAATCTCAAAAGGTCTGAAAATTTCATCATATGATAGAAATACAGAACCACCAAAGAACAAAGATAAGGAGGGCAGCACCATATCATGGGGCATCAAAAAAGCAATAGATAGATGGAAGGCGCCTCCAGATATCATATTCCATACTGGCGATTTTGGAAAAGAAGCCATGATCTTAATTTTTGGAAAAAACCCAGAAGATGTACTGAGAAAAACATTGAAGATAGCGACATAGAATATTTTCATCCTTCAACATAAATACCAGAAATTTAGAATGATTTACGTGAAAGCAGTAATTTTAGCTGGCGGCCTTGGTACAAGACTTCAGCCGTATACCATATTTCTCCCAAAAGCAATGCTACCACTAGGAGAAAAGCCGCTTTTAGAACACCTCATAGAGTGGGTAAAACATGGAGGAGTGGATTCGTTTGTTCTTTGTGTAAGTTATCTAAGAAAAACAATTGAGGATTATTTTGAAGATGGTAGTAGATTTGGTGTAAAAATTGAATATGCCGTTGCAAACAGACCTCTTGCTACAGCAGGTCAGCTAAAGACTGCAGAAGAATTCATTGATGACACTTTTGTTTGCCTGTATGGAGATTCCATATTTGATTTCAATTTGAAAAACATGATAGCAAGTCACCGTAAGAAAAAATCATTTGCCACCATGGGATTATTTGAATACAAGACAAAATTACAATACGGATTCATAGAGACGGACAAATCTGACAGGGTAAAGGCATGGCGTGAGAAACCAGAGGTTAAAGGAAACATCAACATAGGATGCTATGTGATGGAACCAGGCATATTCAAGTACATACCCCCCAACAAGCCATATGGTATGGATGATGTGATACGTAGTGCCATAGCAAAGAAAAACAAGGTCAGTGGATACCTCATAAAGAAGGGCTTTCTTGACATCGGAGACAAGGCCTCATACAGAAGAGCTTACCAGCACTACATCACGCGGTTAGGTCGGATTTAGACCAGATCATGTCGGCCATCAAGATACGAAAATTACAAAAAAAAGATCTATACAACGGATTTTTACTTTCTCTTGATGCGCTTAGAAAATCAAGTCACATCAAAACAAAAAAAGCCAATATGCTTTTTAACAAGATCTCAAAAAATTCGCATCAGGTAATCTATGTGGCAGTAGAGAACTCAAAAGTAATAGGTTCTGCAAGCATTTTGATTGAGCAGAAATTCATTCATGATGGAGGCAAAGTAGGTCACATTGAGGATGTGGCAGTAAGAAAGGAATTTCAGGGAAAAGGGATTGGGAGGCAGATAGTTGTTGCACTTTTAAAATATGCGGAAAAACAGGGTTGTTACAAAACAATTCTTGATTGTACAGACGAGTTAATTCCATTTTATGAAAACATCGGATTCAAAAAACATTCAAATTCAATGCGATTTGATCACCTGTCAAAAAAATAATCTCTTTTTGGCATAGGTTTTAGTCTAAATAATAGTACACCTATAGCAATCACTGGAATGGAGGATATTGTAAACACCATAGGAGAGGCAGTAAGTTCTGGTACAACATACGCAGGTATTATTTTTAGTATCAACGTATTGACATAATACATTCCTACAATAGTAACCATTCCGCCAGTTATTAGTAGAGAACCAACTAGTCGTGAGCCATACCTACGTGCTAGTACAAAGGATGATCCTGCGAGAACCAGTGCTGGAGCCACACTGATAGAAATGAATTCACGTATTTCAGAAGAAGGATCAATGTCATGAGACGGATGTGCTAGGTAAACACTGATGGATATCATTTGAGCTACAAACATCACAAACAAGCCAAGACTTGCAACAGCTACCCATCTCTCAATTGCCACAATAACTCATCTCTTAATTCAATAAATAAACCAAATGGTTATCTCTAAACTATTCCAACAAGATTTGCAAGTTCTTTTCTACAGGCAGAACCAAGTTCTTCTGCAGCCTTTTCAGGAGTTACCTTGTTGAGAAATACACCATACCCTCTCTCAAGTCCAGACCAAGGATCAGCTTGTGGGTAAACTTCAATGTGCCAATGAATTTGTCTATTATTTTTCTTTTCTGGCGAGAGATGAAAGACCATATTGTATGACAAATTTTTCATAGTATTTGCCAGTCCACCCAATGTAGCACGTAAAATCAAAGACAGATCGTTTATCTCTTTTTGAGTTATTTTAGAGAAACTTGTTATGTGTTTTTTTGGATAAATCCAGAATTCATATGGATGTGATGGAGCCCACGGACAGAAAGCTAGAAATCCTTCTGTTTGAAGTATTTGCCTTGGCCCTCCTGTTTCTGTACCAACGGTTTGGCACATTGGACATATTCCTTTTTCATTTAAGATTTTGTGTGCTGCCTCTGCCTCTTGTTCTATAACAGGAGGAATAGTTGAAAATGTCACAATATTGAGATGTGCATGAGTTGTAGAACCGCCTGCTTCTTTTCCATGGTCTACATATATTGAAACATATGTCACTCCGCGTTGCGTGTATAACCACCTAAGTCTATCTTGGATTACTACAAGTACGTTGGACCACTGTTCAGTAGATATACTTGCAAGAGAATCTTTGTGTTTTTCCGAAGCAACTACAACATAGTGATACCCATAAGCAGGTTCGCTGTAAAGTGGTCTGTCACTGTATGAGTTTTCCGATGTTGTGGTAACAATCGGATTTTTACTTTCAAATACCCTCACAGACCAATTCTGAACATAATTGTCTTCAGTATCTTGAAGTCTTTGTAACATGCCATCTTTTGCTACAAGAGAAAGTGTTGATGGATTAGTCATAGATTCATTTCCTGGACAGTATGGACATTTTTTTGAGTCAACTACAGAGTGATTTTCAGGGGACGTGATTACAAACCGATCAATAGAATAATCCTTCCTTAAGTCCCCCATACTGCTAGACTTTGGATCTAGCAATTTAAAACCTTTGCAAAGATCGGAAATAAACACCAATACAGCATCATTTTGACATCAGATAGGTTGCATGGGAGATTATTTTGATAAAAATTAAACTTAAATTGGAAGATCAGATCTTTGAAATTGTCATATGTCAACAACATCATTAAAACGAGATCATGCTTTAATTGAAAAAGTACTAAAATCAATGTGGTCTACCATCCCATTGCTCAAATCTGGAACAACAATACCAGAACCAATTTTGAATCAAGTAATTGACTTTTCATTGAATTTCACTGACGTTTGCCATCATGGAAAAGAAGAAAATTCTCTCTTTCCAGAACTTGAAAAGAAGGGAATGCCAAGAAATTCAGGGCCAATTGCAGTAATGTTGATGGAGCATGAAGTTACACGAAAGATAGCAGCCAGAATGGAAGTATCTTCAAAGACATACCTGAAAAATGGGGATGCCACACAGCTGATAGTTGACATGCAGGAATACATTAATCATGTTGTACAGCACTTATGGAAGGAAAATAACAGATTATTCGAAATGGCGGAGATGGCACTTAGAAACGATGTAGAACAAGTCAACAAGAGCCTTCAAGATGTAGAAGACGCAAAACTCAAGGAAATAGGCAAGACAAGAAAAGACTATGAGAGTTTTGCAGAGGAGTTTACAAAGCAATTTCCTCCTCAGGAATAGTCAGGATTTTATCAAGAAAATTACCAAAGGACTTTTCTAGTATACACATGTGAGAAAAATATGAAATCAGAATATCAGATATCAAGTTTTTACATACAAAAAAGGAGTTTCCAGTCTTGACGATAAAGCAGGGTGACAAGGTCAAGATAGAGTACACAGGAACTCTGGAAGATGGAACAATCTTTGACAGTTCTACAGAACATGGAAATCCCTTAGAGTTTGAAGTTGGCAGTGGCCAAGTGATAAAGGGGTTTGACGATGCAATACTTGGAATGAGAGAAGGAGAAGAGAAACAGTTTAGCATTGCACCTGCTGAGGCATATGGAGAACACGACCCAACTTTGGTTCAAAAGGTACCAAGAGAAATATTTCCTCCAGATACAGAACTTGTTCCAGGACTATTGTTTGAGGCTGGGCTTCCCACAGGAGAAAAAGTACCGGCCACAATAACCGAAGTGCAAGAAGGAATTATTTCAGTTGATTTGAATCACCCTCTTGCTGGAAAGAAATTGAATTTCAAGATAAAGATATCAGTCATAATATCTTCTTAATTTTTTTTCATCACCTGATACAATCATACCAGTTTAGAAAGTCAAGGAGTCTTTTCATTATTATAATTTATTTCAGAATTTAGATCGCTCAAAAAATCAAGGTTTATGTGTGATATGAAAAAACTGAGGTTTGTAGGTTAGAAATGGATAATTCGGACATTCACATGGTATATGTTCTTCTTGACGGCATAGGCGATTTACCCCATCCAGATCTGAAAGGCTCAACACCGCTAAGTTATGCAAAGACGCCTAATCTTGACAGACTTGCAAGAAATGGTGCCATAGGAGAAGTAATTTCAGTCGGCAAAGGCATAGCTCCTCAATCAGACATTGCTGTTTTCAACATGCTAGGATATAGATTTGAAAATACACAATATGTTGGAAGAGGAGTGATTGAAGCAATCGGAGTCGGAGTGGATTTTAAAAGTGGTGATCTTGCACTTCGAGGAAATTTTGCCACGGTAAATGATGAGAGAATAATTACAGATCGAAGAGCGGGAAGAAAAATTGAGAAGGAAGATGCTCTTGCAATTGCTCATGAGATAGAAGAGAAACTCAAATTTTCAAATCCAAAAGCATCAGTTGTAGTAGCCCCAACAATTGGGCACAGAGTTATTGTAAGAATAAGATGTGACGGCATGTTTCTAACACCAGATATTAGTAACACAGATCCAGCATATGCAAGAATAGATGGTATGGGAGTTGCCAAGGCCGTAGGCGATTACATGGAGATAGAAAAGTCATTGCCATTAAACGAATCTGATGGTGCAAAGCTTTCTGCATCATTTGTAAATGAGTTTACAGACAAGTCCCTTCAAATCATGAAAGACAGTCAGGTAAATAAGAATAGAAATGATCAGGGGAAAAAGATGCTCAATTCCATCCTATTACGTGATGCAGGAAATAAATTTCCAGACGTGGTACCAATAAACAATCTACACCAAATGCAGTTTTCATGCATAGTTGACATGCCAGTAGAAATAGGAATAGCAAATGTTTTGAAGATGAAATCATTTAGTGCGGGTGGCCTCACAGACTATGAGGAAAAGGCGCGCGTTGCAGCCAAAGCAATGGAAACGCAGAATGCAATTTACGTTCACATCAAAGGACCAGATGAATTTGGTCATGATGGAGATGCAATTGGCAAGATGCAAAACATAGAAGAAATAGACCAACGATTCTTTGGGACATTGCTGGACAACATAGATACATCAAAAGTTGCAGTTATCATATCAGGAGATCATTCCACACCATGCATATACAAAAGTCATAGTGATGACCCGGTTCCAGTTTTGGTTTCAGGGGATTTTATCAAAAAGGATGGAACAACAAGATTTACAGAGGATCAGGCAAAGAAAGGCAGAATAGGGCTACTCATGGGAGCAGATGTCATCAAAACAGCTATAAAGATGATCAAATCATAAATGGCGCTATAGATTTAGAAGATATCATAGTTCCCACCACTTTCTGAAACTTACTTACATCAATTCCATAGTACATTCCAGATACATTGATAAATTTATTCATGGCTCTATTCATGATTGAAAGACATATGTCATTTTCATATTTTTGATAATGAACTAGTGCTGCTGCAACAAGAATGATTCCTTGAACAAGGTCTTTTTCTCCTTCATGTGTTTTTTTCCAAACACCCTCAAGGACTTCGTGACATTCCCAATATCGTTCATCGTTAAAGTATTGTTTTGCTCTTTTTATGGCATCCTCTTTTTCGATTTTTTCTTCCACAATAGGTCTTGCATCATGTAATGAGCCAATTGTCTCAAATTTTTTTATAATTACATCCAGTTCTTCTTTTTTTACAGATACATCAAACTCGAGATATTTAGTTGAGATTCTCATATCTCGTACAATGACGTCCATTTCGGAAGTTAGATTATCAGCTTTTGCAAGTAGTGTTTTAGCATCAATTGGAACATAACCTGTGTTTTTCAGGTGAATCATAAATCTGTCCACGAATTTTTGACATATTGATTTCTTAAATTGTTATCTGGAAACAGTTAAGATTTATATGAACTATTAAAAGGACTTGGATTACATGTCAATGATTGAAGTTACACGCGATGTAAAGAACCCCTTACTGTCAAGAAGGGAAATTACATGTAATTTCAAAGGCCTTTCTGGTAGACTAAAGAAACTAGAGGCAATGGACATGATCTCAAAGAAATTCAATCTAGAAGGAAAAATTGTGATACCAGTATTGTTGAAGAACGAAACTGGAAGACCGGTAGTATCAGGGAGTTTCTACATATATGAAGATGAAAAACTTGCCAAAGAACATCTAAAGGCAGCAGTCTTTGCAAGAATTGAAAAAGCAAAAGGTGCAGCTGTAAAAGCAGAAGGCGAAGCACCTGCAGAACAAGCTGAGGCATCAAAGGAAGAGAGCAAGTAATGGCAGGCAAAAAAGGCTCAAGCCCATCAGTATACAAGTATTACAAAGTTTCTGGAGAAAAAGTAGAGAGAATAAAAAAAGAATGCTCAAGATGCGGCAAGGGAGTATTCATGTCCAACCACAAAAACAGACGAAGTTGTGGCAAGTGTGGATTTACTGAATTCAATCAATAATTAGTATAACTTTTTCTTTCTAAGTCGAACAGCTTTTTGTTCGATTTGATCTAATTTTTGTAAAAGAATTGGATCAATTGCAGTGTTTGCAATAACTGTTGCCGGAATCTTGGCTATGTTAGTATCCATCGTTATATTTATGACAGGGAGACTCTTTCCTATCCAGAATTTCATTACTTTGTCTTCTAGCTTATAGTCTCTGAATCCCTCTGGGAATTTTTTAGTTATATGTAACAGCAGAGTCTTGTCATCAAATACAGCTCTTGGTTCAGAGAGTCTAGTAGAATCTGAATAGCTACTCTCAAAAATATTGCTGCTAATTTCATCTGATACTATATCCATCTTAGATATTTTCCTAATTAATTCCAAATAGTGTAAAAACTCGTGTGCCAAAATAGCATGGATTGTGCCCTTGAGGCCATACGCAACAAGCGGTGCAGTAATTTGTATTATGATATTTAGTCTATCATTGGAAACAACAGGAATTGTTCTTGCAAACAATATGCCATAGTCAAAAGAGCCAGCAGATGGATGAGATACAACTATAGACGGTTCCACATATGCAAGAGGAAAATTAATTCCGGAAGCTTTCTCTATTCTTTGGATTCCAGATAAAGCTACCTCAAACCTCTTTATTATTAGTGAGTGAATCTTGTCAGGAATCAATCCATTTTTGTGGGCTTCATGTACTCTAAGTAAAGGATCCAATCGAACAAGATTGAATTTGACTATAATAAAAGCTTGACATAGAGAGATAGATTTCAATTAGATTTATCGAGAACAAAAGATTCGGTCAGAGTTTGTTATAATTACTCAAAAAAATTCAGTTGCTAGTCACTATTTTATGAAAATCAAATGTTGTACACTTGCATACATTTTCAAGCAACATACTCAGACTTGGCTCAATGTTGGTTCCAGTTACAAGCCGCTTTAAGGGTATTCCACCATCCAGGGTTAACATGACAGTAAATGATCTTGTATCAATTTTTTTAATCTTAATGTCATAGACTCTTTTTTGGTTTTTCCATGGCAAGTTTTCATTTACTAATATAGGCATATCTTTTAGACTTTCTAACACATTCAATACTCCTGGTACAAGATCTTTTTCAGTAGATACTTCTAGCAATACATCTGTCTTGAATTTGATCTGCTCAGTTGGCACCTTTGAGATAATTCGTAGGTTGAGAAGAGACACATTACCAAGCCTAACTTTTTTCGGCAGTGTAACTTTTCTCTTGTGTGGATTTAATAGTTTGACAAAAAATGGCCTTCCATTTCCCAGAACAAGACTAGATTCATCCTCACTTCCTATCCAGGTTATTTTGGCTTGCTGAGCACCAAATTTTTCAAACAGAAACTTGGCAATATGGCCTTCCACACTATTGAATTCAGATATACCATGAAAATCACAAACAAAACATCCTTTTCCTTCACATCTATTACAAGATTCTTGTTTTTGCGGAATTCCTCTTGCTTCCTTGGTGTATCTTCCTTGCAAGATCAATGCCTTTGGTTTTATATCACATTGATCTTTTTTGAAATCAATGGTAAATACAATATCAGGATTTTGATAATCAACTCTAGTTCTAGTTCTTTTCCCAAATTGCTTCCCCATTTCTCTTGTAACATCGCTTTTTATTCCTGCAATACCACGAAGCTTGAATTTAGAACGTATTATGTCATCCCTATCTAAAATTGAAGGTTGAAGAATTGCACCAATAAGAAATGTTGAAAATTCATATTCTTTTGACATGTCAAGAATTTTGTTCAAGAATATTCCAAGTTCAGGCATCAAATTCTTGCATAGATAACATGATTTTGGTTTACTTTGTTTTATAATTTTTCTAATTTTTTCTCCAAGATTTTTGTGAGAAACTAGATGCAATTTACTTGCAAACATCCTCCCAAGACAATAGTCACAGAGACGATATTCTCGTAAAATTTGTCTAGTTTCTTCAATTACTGTATCCATCTTGGTTTTTTTCAACAGTGTATCAAGTAAACAAAGGTGTTTTAATCGTAGTTATACAACTACCAAGGATATAGCCTTCTGCAAGTTTCTTTTTCTGAAACACTTATCGCTTTTGTAGGACATGTCTGTGCTGCATCAAGAATTTTTTCTGAATTTGCCCCATGTTCGTTAATTACTTTAGATTTTGGGTTTACCTTTACGTTTTTTTCCACTCGAAATACAGAGGGTGCAATCGTTTCACAGCTACAACATGCTATGCATTTGCCTGGATCAACATTTACAGAAACAGAAATATCGTTTTCAACCTGTATAGGTTCAGTTTCAACTCTTGATTCCGATCTTACTTTTTCATAATAATCCCAGAAAGTTTTTTCATAGCGTTTCCAGAAATCTTGATATTCATTTTCAGCATATCTTGTATACCTAGTCCAGTCTTCATTTTGGGTCCTATCAGATTTTCTTGCACCCCAAGAATAGGCTCCAGAGGTAAACCTAGATTTTTTCTTCGAGCCTTTGTCATAGTATTGTTCAGAAGATTTTACTACATTTTTGTATTCTGCACGGAGTATTTGATAAGCCTCAGTTATTATCTTGAATTTTGTGCTTTCTTGATCTGAAGAATTCTTGTCAGGATGGAATTGTAGAGCTAGTTTCCTATAGGCGGATTTTACCTCCTTGATTGAGGCTCCTTCTTGGAGACCTAGTGCTTGATAACACTGGTAGGCATTCAACAAGATGTTTTAGTTTATACCATACAAGATATTTAGATACAGCTTTTTAGGACACTTAGCCCAAGCCCATTTTCCTGAGCATCCCTTGCATCTGTCGTCCCTTGGAAGCTTTCATCATGGTCTTTGAATTTTTGTATGCCTTGAGAAGTTCTTTTACTTCATGTTCTGGCCATCCAGAGCCTCTTGCTATTCGTTTTACTCTTGATGCATTTATCAAATCAGGATCAGATTTTTCATCCTTTGTCATAGACTGGATAATATAGCGCCATTTTTCCATTCGTTGCTCTTGTTGTTCAACTTGATCTTCTTTTACCATTCCAGAAAAGCCTGGCATGTTCTCCAAAATATTACGCAATCCTCCAGCCTTTGTTGCCTCTTCAATTTGAAAATAGAAATCTTCCATATTCATTTTTCCATGTGAAATTCTCTTTAGCCTATCTTCATTGCCCTCAGTCTCAAGTCTTTTTGCCATGTCAAGCAACGCTTGGATATCACCCATGCCAAGCATCCTTCCAACAAATCTTGTAGGAGAGAACTTTTCAAGATCATCAATTCTTTCACCAGTTCCAATGTACATTATTTGTGCTCCCGTTGCAGCTGCAGCTGCAAGAGCTCCACCACCTTTTGCGCTACTATCCAATTTTGTTATTATGATTCCTCCTACTGGAACTGTTTTGTGAAACGCTTCAGCTTGACTATAGCACTGCTGTCCAATAGTTCCATCAATTATCAACAATGCAAGATCAGGCTTTGCAACAGCTCCAATTCTTGTCATTTCATCAAGAAGATCTTTTTCTTCTTTGTGTCTACCTGCAGTATCTATTAGAATAATGTCAAAATTTTGCCCCTCAAAATGTTTTAGCCCATTTTTTACAATTTCGGGTGAGTCCTTGTTTCCTTCTTCGCCATACACTTCCACATTTGTTTTTTCACACATTGTTTTTAATTGTGTAAGAGCACCAGGTCGATAGGTATCTGCACCAACAACTGCAACTCTATAACCTTGCCTAGTCAGGAGTTTTGCAAGTTTTGAAGTCACAGTAGTCTTGCCACTACCCTGAATTCCAAGCATCAGAACCTTGTTTACCTTACCAGGTTGGAACACATATTGTTCTTCAGTGCCAAGCAATTTGGAGAGCTCTTCATATAGAATTTTTACAATGTGGTCTTTCCTAGAGAGTCCAGGGGGAGGTGTTTCCTTAAGAGATCTTTCCTCAAGATTTTTTGTAATTTGGAAAACAAGTTTTACATTTACATCGGATTGTAATAGAGCTCTTTGGATATCTTTGGAAAGTTCTTTGATGAGACCTTCATCAACTGCTGAAGAGTTTACAATTTTCTTTAGTGCAGCTCTAAGTCCTGTCTTTAAACCATCTAGCATTGTTTTTCTAAAATGGCTTCGGTTATTTCAAATCTTCCTCTATAACCATCCCAGATCTTGTTTGCACGTAGTATTCTAATCGGAGAACAAAACAAGGGGCAGTCAATTACAAATGTTTCAGCCTCACCGCCCTCAAAGGTCAAGTTAAAGCCATGTTTGGTTGACAATTTTACAAGCTGTTCTATATCTTCTCGAGTTATTTCTCGTCCCAACCATGTTTGATCTAGTCCTGCAGACGTTACACTTGTTATAATGAACTTGAATTTAGACTCTAGTAATTCTTGCAAGTAGCCTTTTTGATCAACATGCCAAAGTGGTGATATTATTTTTAGGCCTAGGTTATTTCCAATTCTTTCAAAACGCACCCTTTGATAATCACTAAACAATCCACCATGAACAATACCATCTATTTCAAAATCCTTTTTTGCTTTTTCCAAGAGATTTTGTAACTCATGAGTTTCAATTTCAGGATCATTTGTATTAGTTTGAGATATAATCTGAGGAATTTTCATAGCCTTGGCCTGCAATGAGGTATATGCAATGTTCGGATAATGCAATAGATGACTTTCCTCAGATTTAGGAAATACAGAAACAAGACATTCAATGCCATGTCCCTCTTGTCTGGCTTTATAGATTGCATATGTACTATCCTTTCCACCTGAAAAAAGAGATGCCAGTTTCAATTCAAGATCATAACAGATTCAATCAATTAATTTTTTTCTAGTTCAGATACACGCTTTAAACAGCCATTACATAAGGTCAGATTATCCTTAATTGTGATCTCCATATTAGATGCAAGACAAATGTGACACAATCCCTTCATACACTATACATGCAAATTGTATCGTATAACTCGTTCTACTATGAAAAGCCTGGATGCTTCAATACTCATAATCTTCATCATGCCGTCAGTTGGCTTTTCTCGTCATCATCAGCATCCAAACTAACTTTTGATTCTTACTATAATAGTTCTATCCATTACTTTCCAGTATTCAACGTCTACACCTTGCAAAACTTTTTCCTTGATTTCATCTTCGATTTGTTGTGCGTCAAAGACTTCAAATGTTTCAGAATCCATAATTTGGACACTAGAAGGAGTTTTTGAAATTATAGATCCTACTCTTTTATCTATGAGAGGAACTTGGACTTGGGCACTTACAGGTGAGACATGAGAATATTTTTTCTTATCAAATATTCCAACTCCTACAATTCTTGCTTTTGCTGCACCGTGTTTGCCTGGTTTGCTTGTATCATATTCAACTATTCTACATGGCTCTTCATTTGGACCACCTACTGGAAGCAGGATGTAAGAGCCAATTTTTAGCGCACCAAGTTCAGACGGCTTACTCATCACCAAAACAGAATTTAGTAGAGTATATAACTTTTCTACTATGGTTTAGATTTTTAATTGATCTCTTGAAAAGAGTTTGCTAAAAATTCTATTTCAGTTTCTCAATTACGGATAAATTAAGAAGACTGGTCATTCCGATTCCTTTTCTTTGTACCTCTTTTCTTGTCTTTTCGCAGTACTTGTTATCAGCTTGATGTTTGTTATCGCTTGTAACTTCAAGAAATATGAGATTTCCCTCATATGGAAAAGTGAATTTTTGAGTCTGAGTAGTAGATAGTTTGAGATTTCCAAGATCTGCTCTTTGTACTCTATGACGTTTTGCCACAATGAAACCAAGGTCCGATAGATCAGACATAGTGTCTCCATGTTCAAGATAATAGATCGAAACCAAGTTGAGATTGTCATTAGTTAATCTCTCGAATAATTCATCATTTTTTGTAAACACAAATGTTGGAGTTGATAGATTGCATTTTTCAATATCACCCATGATCTGAGAACGATTTTTGAATCTAGCAAGAAGATATGTGTTAGAGTGAGATGGAAAATATGCACGACCATCTTCAGAAAACGTAGCCGTTGCAAAATACATATCATCAATAAAATCAGACTTTTGAAAAGTATTCCTCAAAGTAATGAAATCATTGTTTTGCAAATATGGTACACATACATATCCACCCTCAGACATGGCCCCCGACACATTATCAAGACTTTCTTTCTGGCTTATATGTAATTTGATCAGTCAAAAATTTAGCATTATGATCCAAAATTTTTTAAAAAATTGAATTATCGATAGTTATTTAATACGAAAAAACTGCGTGAGAAACAGTCCCACGCTAGCTCAGCCTGGTAGAGCTTCCGGCTGTAGTGGTTGGCCAGCGGCTAACCGTCATTCAGCCTATCAGGCTTACAGAAACCG
>JAGWGU010000065.1 GCA_028867275.1 Nitrososphaerota archaeon | reverse complement strand
CCACTCTATTTAAAAGAACCGTATGAAAATAGATCAAAAGGTGTTTTGGGTCGGTTCGTCGCGGCTTCCTCACAGCAGATGCTCAGACTGGAGCGGCAAAAATATTACCTCATTCCCTTTTACTTTAGGTCGATAAATGTTATTAAATCATGCTGGCTTTGCAAATCTTATTCAAACTGTAAGTAATTCTATGTATTTTTTTGAAATTTGGTCTTTTTTATAGACTGGCATTTTTATTTTAATCTTTATTGCATTATTTTGTTGCAGGCTAATTTCTTTTCTCACAATCTCGTTCTTACCTATTCTTAAAAATAGTGAAGTATCTTCAAAATGCATGTCCATGTTTTCTATTAGTTCTTTCATCTGGGCCTTTGGAATTTTTGATGCTAATTTTTTGACAAATTCTTCTGCACGTTTCTTTGTAAGTGTTATCTTGGCTAGTGTTATTGTGTTCCCATAGTGGCCAAGAATTTTTTCTATGGTAAATTCATCTTCGTTAATTTGAAATAAATCAAAGATGGGCTCAAAAATTTTTCTACTATCCTCTGTTGCATGCAAGATTACCTCAGCTGTTATTTCTAACTGGTGTGTCATATTGTATAATGTATGTGTGATTGACTATATCTACTAGGCCTGTAGCAGAGCAATTTCGCCCTCTGCAGTTCTAATGAGTTTTGCCTTTTCAATTCCAACATGTCTTACATGAACTATCTTCTTGACAGCTGCCATGATATCGGAGTTTATTTTTCCAAATACTGTGGCTTGGATGAATTGATCTATTGTCATTTCTGGAATGGTTTTTGACATTACTTCTTGAGCAACTAGTCTGATTGCATGCTTTCTTGAGGTGTTCAATTTTTTCTGGGTTAATGCAACTATCTTTATTCTAAAAATGTACCCGTCTTTTGTCTTAACATCTGCGATAAAACTAATCAATGAGGAACCTCGTCTTACTAGACTTCTTAGAAATTCCTTTGCGTACTCAAATCGCTTGAAAATTGTTGTTGCGGTTTCTCCTTCTACCTTATGAATCTGGAAATACAATTTGAATTGGTGCTGGGAAGGATCTCCTTTTAGTATGTCGTGTAATGTGACTTCTATTACCCTACCAACTGCGTGGTCGTCATCAGTGATTGGAATATAGGCAATCGGTTTTTTATCAAATGAGGCAGGAAGCAGTACTGTAACCCACTTTTTTTCCCTCCACTTGTCTTTTACTCTAGCAGTCTTTTGACGAGCCAACTATGATGAACTTCTGAGGCCAAAATATAAGTTGTACGACATTTTAGATTAGGCTGGAGCCGACATACTTTTGCAATACCTTTGGAACTGCAATATGTCCGTCTTTAGTCTGGAAATTTTCTATTATTGCAACCATTGTTCTTGTAGTTGCTACTAGGGTGCTGTTCAAAGAATGGAGATACTGCGGTTGTTCATCAGTTCTGTCTCTGAATCTTATTTTCAGCCTTCTTGTCTGAAAGTCAAGACAATTAGAACAAGATACTATCTCTCTGTAGCTTTTCTGTCCTGCCATCCAGGCTTCTAGATCATAAGTCTTGGCAGATACTTTGCCCAAGTCTCCGCTTGACAATAACATAATTCTATATGGTATCTCTATTTTTTGATAAAATTCCTCTGCTATTGTTAGCATTCTCTCATGCTCATGCCACGAATCCTCCGGTCTTGTAAATACAAACTGTTCTACTTTTTCAAATTGGTGCACACGAAATATTCCCTTCTGGTCTCTGCCATGAGCCCCTGCCTCCTTTCTAAAACATGTACTAACTCCTGCATATCTTAGAGGCAATTTCTTGCCATCAATTATCTCATCTGAATGCATAGATGCCACCGCATGCTCACTTGTTCCTATTAGGTAGAGATCTTCTCCCTCAATCTTGTAAATTACATCTTCAAAATCTTGTGCAATTATGGCACCCTCCATTGCACCTCTGTTTATCAAAAATGGTGTTTGTATCGGGGTGTAATTTTTCTCAGTCAAAAAATCAAGCGCAAATTGTAATAGTGCTTGATTTAATCTGACAAGTTGATTTTTGAGATAGTAAAATCTTGCTCCTGAAACCTTTGCCGCTCTCTCCAGATCCACGAGGTCAAGACTTTGTGTCAAATCTATATGATCTTTTATCTCAAAATCAAAAACAGGTATGCTGCCCCACTTTTTTATTTCCTTGTTTGTTGTCTCATCTTTTCCAATCGGAACTGATTCATGTATCATGTTGGGTAATGTTAGGGAAAGTTTTGTGAATTTTTCTTCTATCTTTACTTGATCATCTTCCAATTTTTTAAGACTGTCAGAGACTATCTGCATTTGATCTATGAGACTAGATGTATCTTCATTTGTTTTCTTTTTCCTTGCAATTTCTAATGAAACTTGATTTCTTTTTTTTCTAAACTCATCAGTTTTTACAATTAATTCTCTTCTGTCTTTATCAAGCGAGATTAAATCATCGAGAGGAAATTTGACAGCTCTTGCTTCTAACATATTCCTGATCTTGTCTGGATTGTCTCGAAGAAGTTTTGGGTCAAGCATCAACTAGTCACTTTGAGTATAACTTGGGTCTGTTCAAGAACTTCATCAATAGTAGAAATCAATGTTCGTATATTTCCTTTACCCTCAAATGTAAAAATCAGAGATGTCTGATCTTTCTCAATTTTAAAAGAAAGGTTTTCTGGAAAATCTACATTATCAGGCTCCAAAGACTTTCTTATGGACTCTGCCTTTTTCTCTGAAAGGTTATTCAGAAACACTTGAACTTTGCATTCTAGAGACATTTTGTTCGAGATAATCTAGGAATTCATCCAATTTGTCTTTTGTAATTCTTGCTCCTGCAGCTGCAGCGTGTCCTCCTCCTACCCCTGACACTTTTGCAGCACATTCTCGCATTAGCAATCCTAAATTGACTTCGGACTTGCAACCAGTAGATTTGCGTGAAGAGAACTTTATCGTTCCTTCTTCACCGTTTGTTCTAAGTATGATTATCTTTCCAGTATTCTTCTGTGATCCTCCAAGAAGTGATGACACTGCACCTGTCATATTTTCAGGTACAAGACCTTCACCGTTTACCATCAAATAATGACCATTATCAGTTATCCTCCATCTCTCACTAGAAAGTGTATTCATGTAGGTTCGCAAGAATGTTCTATATTCTACCAAAATATTTTCTCCTTCTTGCAGCATCTTGGTTCTGTCTCCCATGCAAATTGCAATTCCTACTCCAGCCTTGCGAATTCTACCACAAGAGTTCAACATTGTTGAAAACTCTCTTGCATCTCGAAGGAAACTTCTCTTATCTTCGCCCGATAATGTGTATGTGTATCCCACAAGTTCATCTAGTATATCGCTTGCATTTTTAGTCGAAATGTACTTTGATATTGTTTGAAGAAGGACTCTCTTCTCATCTTCTGTTAGTTCAGCTGGAACACGCCACCTGCTTCCGTCCTTTAACTTTATTCCTGATGAATTCAAAAGTGAAAGGCAAGCGTCACGATTCCATGTCAAGCCTTCAATGAAAGGTTGTGAGGTAAATGCAAGTGCATCTGGTAATGGTCTTGTTTCTCTTCCAACAAGCAAAATGTCCAAGTCAATTTCGACTTGATTGTTCTTCTTTGCAATAGATGCAATTTCTAAATTTATTCCAGTAAATGATTTTTTTTCACCTTGATCCTGTCTGTCCCCTAATGCTGCAACAACTGCAATCCATGCCAAATCTGTATTCTCTTTGTGCAGAGCTTTTGAGACTAGATATGCCATACCTCCTGCTGAAACATCTCTTCCACCATCAACATCGTATTTCCAAGCATTGATGACTTTTTGATTGTCAAATTCTTCTTGTGGGATCTGATGGTGATCAACTACTATCCAATTATCATCTAATGCATTATCGATATCCTTTGCAAATCCTCCACCAAGATCTGTGATTATGTGAAACTGTCTTGAATCACTTTTCATTTTTTCAATAAGGTTTTTACTAAATTCATTGACAGTACGTACGGTACATTTTGCACCTGACCTGATCAAAGATTTTGTAACAATGCTGCCTGAAGTTATTCCGTCGCAATCAAGATGAGTGATTACTGAAATGTTTTTCCCTGTTTTGATACAATCAGAAACTCTATCATGAAAATAAGATAATGCTTGGTCTAACTTTGCCATTACTCGAGTTGAGCAATGACTGCCTTATATTTCCAAGTTTTGGGTATCTTGCCAATTTTCTTGTAGTATGAAGATAATCTGTGGACTTTTGCCTCTAGAAGTTCAAGTGATCTGACGTTTCTTTTATCAGATTTATTTTCCTTCAAATGTTTTTGTAGGCCTAGTGCCTTGTTTACCAAGTTATTCAAGTCTTCTGGCATTTCTGTTTTAACTCCCTTTTGTTCGAGGATCTCTGTAATTGATTTTTTGACGATCTGTCTTGTAATTGGAATTGCATACTGATCACGCAATTTTATTCCGATCTTACTTGGAGCAAGACCTTCTTTTGCATATTTGACAACCAATTCTTCGATCTCGGCTGGACTCTGTTTTACCCATGTTGGTGTACTAGGAGTGATCGGCCTTGTCGAATGTGACTTGCCATGTCTATGTGAATGAAGACGACCCACGAACCGCTTGTTTTTTAAGGAAACATAAATGTTACTTGACTTCTCACAAGTGTTAATTACATAAAAGTTAAATATCTACGAAATCGAAACTGAGGTAGGTACTCATATGAAAACACCAATAATTATTGGAACCGTACTCCTGGCTCTATTTGTAGTCTCGACATTCGCTCCATTCGCTGCGGCACAATACGCCGGTGTTGGTGGTGGTGGTCAAACTACTCTAGAAGAGCAATTGAAACTCGCTCGAGCTAAAGTACAGGCAGTACAAAATAATCCGCACGCAGGTTCAGGTACTCCTTACCTTGATGCAAGCGGTGTAGTCGGTGCATCGATCATCTCAGGTGGAATATTCGGTGGAATCTTCATTGCCTTTGTCGTAAAAGCAAAGCAAGCGGAAAAAGCAAAGAGAGCATAATTCTTCTCTTTTTCTTATTTTATTAATCTCCTTTTAGATCCCTATTTTTCATCTATTACAGAAATGTATATATCGCACCTAAATTGTTTGGAATTATGATGAGCACGATATTCACTATGCTCGTAGGTATGCTGTCAAACTTTGCAGGTCAGATAGGTCCAAACTATGACCCGCTATTCTATGATGTGATGGTCTACATATTTGCAACCATCATGTTCACAGTATTCCTTCTCGGAGTAATTGCGTTCTGGCTCAGAGTGCACGGTCTAGGTGGCGACACCAGAGAAAGATGGGTTGCAGAACTCAACAAGCACTTTGAAAGAGAAGGCATTGGTCTGATACCAGACAACGGTAAATACTGGTAAAAACCCAAAACTCTTTTTCTTATTTTTAATTTCTTCCCTACTGAGTATTTTGAAATAACTTTGATCTTGGATTGTTTAGCGTATAACTTTGAACTAAATGCCTAGTTTTTAGGCGGTGTAAAGGTTGGTGCTCCTGCATTCTTTGTAACAAACTCTGCCTTGTAATGAACACCGTCTTGTACTACTGTATGAATGAATTCAGATGACTCTACTTCATTTGCATATATTTTTGATTTAGTTTCATCCATGTCTCTTATGGGAAAGCCTGACATCCACAAGAACTGGCCTACCTCAAATGGGTATTTCTTTGTCCATTCACCACTAATAGTTCCATCATCCAGGAAAACCATGGATCTTTTACAGTCCTTCGGTATGTCAGTACTTGTATCAATGGGCCTAACCCATTTTTTACCATCTACCTGAATATCTAGTGTGGCCGATACATGATATGTGATATCCAATCCATTAACACATTTGTGGTATAGTGGATCTTGTTCTTTGACCTTTGAAACAACTGTGGTACTAATCAAGACAACTGCAACGCCTATAGCTGCTGAAATTGCGAGAAATCTGAGCATTTTTTTGCGTTTTGTCGGATCTCCCATTCCTGGCCAGAACATGACTCTGTTGTGTTTGCTAGATGTATATAGATTAAGATATTTTTTATGATTAAATTAAATTAAATGTGTAAAAGAAATTTAGAGTGAGGAATCGCCGTGTTTTTTGGTTCCTATATCCACTGCATCTTCTACATTGTATATGAAGATCTTTCCTTCTCCAGCTGCTCCTGTACCTGCATGAGTAGTTATTGCATCTATTACTTTAGGTAACTGACTCTCAGTAACAACTACATAGATGAAGGAGTTATCGTTGTGTGTAGCTTCAACACGTCCTCCTCTGCCCGAAGATACCATTTCTCTTGGTCTGGCGCCTCTGCCCTTGACACTAAAATACGTAAATCCGCTTATGTCAAGTGCTGTTAGAGCATTGAAGACTGCGTC
>JAGWGU010000064.1 GCA_028867275.1 Nitrososphaerota archaeon | reverse complement strand
CATTCGGGACATTCAGTCAACGACGGCGATCATCAAAGTTATCCATAAAAGCTTTTGGTCAGTTTCTGGTACGCGGTCTATGTCTTCATCCCTAAAAGGTCAGTTCGCCCATCTAAAATGCCGCGTACCAGAACATTATGTCTGAATTAAAAAATTATAATTCTTTCTAGTTTTCCAACATCTCTGAGATTATTTTTACTGTATTTTTTGTACCGCCTGTACTGTAGTGGTTCGAAAATTCCAAAAGACTTTCCTGATACTTGTTGTAGTTGTTATGTATCATGGAAACAGCTTTGACAGTCTGTTTAACGGTTGTAGACAAGATCCCAAGATTCTTGTCTTGTGCCCACTTTATCTGATTAGTATGTTCATCATAAACTGGTATTCCTATGATTGGCTTTGCTTTTCCTCCTAATATTTCTCCCATTGCTGTATGTGAACCATTTATCACTGCATATCTACACAAATTCAGAACTGTATCTTTTTCCTGTTCTGACAAGAATCCTATATCTATCTGAACCCAGTCAATCTTTTTTTCCAAAGCTTCAGAAATAGAATACTTTTTTCCGTCTTTCCCTAATACTTTATCAAGAGACGGATCAGCGCTTGCATGTGAAATTATTCTTCTTTCGTCAGTCATCTCTGAACTATTGAAAGCTTTCCTATAATTTTCCAAAGTTATTTTCTTTGTTGATTTGTTTCCTGTTATCATCCAATATCCAAAACTGTCTACATTTTCAATTAGTTTTTCAGTATCTGATTTGGGCTTGGAATGTGTTATTTCACCATTGGAAAAATGACCAGCATACACAACTTTTTCTTTTAACCTTTCAGGAAAGTTGAGATTGTATTCACATATGGTATAAGGAGGAGGAGAATCTGCAACCACTATCTTTGTTGCTTTTTCAATATTTTTTGATACATATCTGACTCCGGGATAAAGATAAAATCTAGAGGCCCAGAGCTTTGGCCTAAACTGGTTTGTAATGAAAACACACTTGATATTTCTTCTCTGTGCAATTGCATTTGATCCTACATCCCCATCATTTACGACCAGATCAAATTTTTGGCTATTGTATAGTTTGCCTTCCTTTCTTAGGTAGCTGGTTACAACTGAAAGAAGAGGAGGTCTTCCAGATATTGGTAAGAGAAAATTAAGAGATGATAAAGCAATACTTGGACCCTTCTTACCATCTATAGGTGTGGGCATCTCAATATTGTGGATTGTATCTTTTTTCTGGGCAAATTTTTGTAGCAGTTTTTGATAAATCTCGCCGCTACTTGTATAGTGCATTTCAACATCGTCTTTCATTATATCCTGAATTGTCTTGTCTAGATGCATCATTCTTGTAAAATGGCCGTTTCCCCAAGGATAGATGAATCCCCCTATCTTTTTCATAAAAGCAAGTAAATTTGACCTGTTTAAATTCTCAATGATTTGATTTTAATGAATCAATTATATCGTATATGTTTTTTGAACCTGCAGTAACTGAAATGCACTTGAGAGTCTTTAATGCGTCTTTTGCGTGTCTTGATACCTCAGACATGGAAATTTTCTTATAATTGAGATGTTTTTTACACAGATCTTCTAAATTTGAAATGTATTTTTCTAATCCTATCTCTTTTGCATTTTCAAAAATTTCAGAATCAATTACAGAAAGAGAAAACCACGGAATGATCTTATTTTGAAATACCAAGTTTGAGTTGTATTCACAAAAGGATATTGGGAAAATCATGGGTGATATACCCAAGGAAATTCTTCCAATCTTTTCACTTGACGCTATTGATATCATCAATTGGGTTATTGCGGTAATTGCAGTTGGTAGTCCTGAAGATCCCTTCATCTTACATATGTGAAGAGTAATGTTTTCTTTAATGATCCTTGGTAGTATCTTATTTATGATCTTCACTAATTTGAGCAGATCTGATTCATTACGATAACAAACCAGAATTCTTACCTCAAAACCCATCTTTATGGTCTGAAGACAAGCTATTGCAGAGAGCTCATCATGGATACAACATAGGATTTTTTCTTTTTGTGAGTTGTAGGGAAGACCACCTAATCCCTTATCAATAAAAATACAAACATAAGCATACGAATCTGTCAGGTAAGCGTATACTAACCTGTCATGACTTGATTCTGAGCCAGGTTTTGCCTCAAAAGACATACCCTTGTCTACTAGTCTGGTGGTTGCTGCAATCTCTAGATCTTTTGCCAAGAAATTTCTAGTTTTTCCCTCAATTTTAACATAAAATTTCTCTCCCTTTAGGAGTAAACTCAAAGCAGTATTTGTAATGGTTGACAAAACAGACTCAAAATCACTATCTACTTCTTTTGCAATTGCAATTTTATCTATTCCAAATAAAAGATTCACAAAAGATGAAGCAAGAACCGGATCAGTTGCCTCTACGATAATCAATGATTCATTTTTTCGTACATCATCATAATGTTGATTTCTCATCTTGAGAATTTTTGAGATATTTGTTGCAAGATTGTTTATTTTGTTCAGAGAATATATGGATGGAAAAATAACAAGCACAGTTTTTTCTGACATTGTGTTTTCAATGTTTATCTTATTTATAACTCTAGAATGCGACTGTTTTACCTAAATAATTATATGACGAATGATGACAAATTTTATCATGTCAAAGTTTACTGCTGAACAGATACAGCAGTTAAATGAAAGTCTAAAAACTCCTCAAGAAGTTCTGAAATGGTCATTAGATAATCTTCATCCTAGGATAGCCATGGCATCAAGCTTTGGTGCAGAGGATGTTGTTGTAATTGACATGCTCATGAAAATAAACCCAAAAGCAAGAATCTTTACTCTTGATACTGGAAGGCTTCATCAGGAAACATATGATGTTATGGATGAAATACGTAAAAAATACAATGTGAATATAGAAGTGATGTTCCCAGATCAGAACGAAGTGGAACAAATGGTTCGCGTAAATGGATTGAATTTATTCTATGACAGTGTAGGTAACAGAAAGCTTTGTTGTGGTATAAGAAAGGTTCATCCACTAAATAGGATTCTTTCAACATTGGATGGATGGATTACGGGATTAAGGGCAGATCAAACTGAGGTAAGATCAAATGCAAATAAAATAGAATTTGATGAGCAACACAACAGTATCATTAAGATAAATCCTATAATAGATTGGACCTGGGAACAAACTTGGGATTATATCAAAAAACATGACATTCCGTATAACAAACTACATGACAAAGGATTTACTAGCATTGGATGTGAGCCATGTACACGCGCAATCAAATCTGGAGAACCACTCCGAGCCGGCCGTTGGTGGTGGGAATCTGATTCTCAGAAAGAATGTGGATTGCATGCAGATCACGGTAAGTGATATAATTGGCAAACGTTGGTGTAGCAGAGCCACATGGTGGCAAATTAGTAAACAGAATTACAAAAAAAGATCCAAACCAGTTGTTTTCAGTTACCGTTGACGCTGATCTGGCAAACGATATAGAAAACATTGCTGACGGAATTTTTAGCCCACTTGAAGGATTTCTAGTACAAGAAGATTTTGAGAAAGTGATTTCTCAAGGTAGATTGGCAAACGATTTACCATGGACAGTTCCAATTGTACTTGATGTAGACAAGGATACTGCTACAAAGATGAGAGATGCAGGAGATGTTGCTCTTAATGTAGAGGGAAAAAATTTTGCAATATTGCATGTAGATGATGCTTATAATTTTGATAAAAATTTAGTTTCAAACAAAGTCTATGGCACATCTGATCCAAAGCATCCGGGTGTGGCAAAAACTATGAATATGAAAGAATTTCTTATTGGTGGAAAAATTGACTATGTAAAAAGATCAGATGAGACTCAAATCAGAAGATATAGGAAAACTCCTATCGAAACAAGAGATTTCTTCCAAAAGGCTGGATGGAAAACAATTGTAGCATTTCAAACAAGAAATGTTCCACATGTAGCACATGAAATGCTTCAGAAAGCATCTCTTAATACCCACGACGGATTATTTGTGAATCCTCTTGTAGGCAAGAAAAAATCTGGAGATTATAAAGATGAGGCGATTGTTGCTGCTTATGAAACTCTCATAGCTCATTATTATCCTCTAAACAGATGTTATCTTGGTACTTTGCATACAGAAATGAGATATGCAGGACCAAAAGAGGCAATACATCATGCTATAATGCGAAAAAACTTTGGATGCACTAATATCATAATAGGACGAGATCATGCAGGTGTAGGTACATATTATGATCCATTTGCTTCACAAAAGATCTTTGACTCATATCCTGACATTGGCATAGAGCCAATTTTCTTTCCGGCATTTTTCTATTGCAGGAAATGTTTGTCGTTTGCAAGCGAACGAAATTGTCCACATGGTACGGAATATCAAGAAAGTCTAAGTGGAACTAAGCTTAGAGCAATGATTCTTGACAAGCAGAGCCCATCTGAATATATGATGAGGCCAGAGGTATTTCAAGTACTAACAAAATTAGATAATCCATTCGTGGACTAGATTTTTATTGAAATGATAATATTGCAGATTATGCGTATCTTGCTAGTTGTACTCTTGTTGGCAAGTTCATTTTTACCTGTTTATGCTCAAGAATCAACCATGAACAAGTCTGAGCGCTATGATTCTGTTCAAGTACCGTATAGTGCATTTAATGTATACAGCAAAAATGCTACTGTTTTCAAACTTGATCACGAGCATGTAACTAACTGGGAACTTGAAATGCAAAACAAACTCCAGTATACAAATCAGGAAGGAAATGCAGTAGTTAGATTGTATGAAGATATTCATACGCCAAAGTTTATAGAAATTGGAATGGGAGGTCCGCCTGATTATAGGTTCTGGGTTGCAGTAAATACTCCTGAAGATGGATACTTTATGATTCATGATGAAAAAAAAATTGGCTGGACTCCTGACAAACTTATCACAGCAACTCATTCAAGCAGTGGTGGCCTCACTGTTAGTGTTGGACCGAAGGAGGCAGTTTCCAATTTGGATGTAGCTGGCTTTACAATGAGAGAATTTACTGTTTCTGGAATGAATTCAGCTTCTGATCCTCCTCCAGTAACCTCTGGAGCATTGACTTTTAGTATTATTTCTGGAGATCCTTCCGGGAATCCAATATTTTACATGCCATTTATGGTACTTGCAGTAACGTTGGTATTGATTATTGTATTATTAAAAACAAAGAAAAGGACTGCTGAAGAAACAAAAAAGATCTCTGAAAATAAATCACCCTAGTTTGATATTTTTATAATAATTACAGTCTTTTTTTATTTGACAGACAGAACACATAGGTGAAATTGGCTTGCAAATATTTTGGCCATACATGACAAAAGTATCATTTATCCTAAGCCAATGTTCTCGCGGAATTTTTTTCATCAACTCAATCTCTGTTTCTTCTGGAATTTTCGTTTGCACTAGTCCGAGTCGATTAGAAATTCTATGTACATGTGTATCAACAGGTATTGCTGGTTCGTCAAACGCGTAAACTAGAACGCAATTTGCAGTCTTTCTTCCAACTCCGGGTAGGCTCAATAGTTCTTCCATAGTTTTAGGGACTTTGCCTGAATATCTTGAATCTATGATTGACGCAACCTCGATTATTCTTTTTGCTTTGACATGATAGAAACCTGTTTGTTTGATTATCTTTTCAACATCTACTAGCTTTGCTCTTGCAAGTGCATTGGCAGTCTTGTATTTTGAGAACAATGTCTTAACCACAGCTGCAGTGCTCTCATCCCTCGTTCTTGCAGAAAGTATTGTCCCTATCAAAATACTTAGAGGACTTCCATTTTCAGCCTCACGCAGTTCTCTAAGAGCTGTCATACGAGGCGGCTTGACAGAATTCATTGTTGAGATCATACCATCTAAAATTCTTCTGATCTTTTCCAATTGATCTTGTGTTGAACACACAAGTATTATATCTGTTATAACAAAGGCGTGTATTGGAATTAACAAAAGAGGAAGAAGCTGCGCTTGATGGAAAACAAGGCGAAACTCTTGCCCTAGCATATCGTACGCTTGTAGCAATTGGGGAAGCATCAGATGCAGATAGGTTGATTCCAATCGAATGGGCACATTTGTCTGGAGTCAATTATAATACAATAGGGGATGCAGGAAAAGAATTTCTCTCACATCTGAGTCAGGATGCAAAATTCAAGGTAAAAACAACAGTAAACCCAATGGGATTTGATTTTGATTCAGTTTCACATTATAATCTTGATGACAAATTTATTGAAAATCAGCGTAGTATAAAGAACTCTTATGAAAAGATGGGAGTTATTCCATCATATTCTTGTATTCCATATGAGATCTTTGATATTCCAAAACAGGGAACTCATGTTTCATTTGCAGAAAGTAATGCTGCAATTTATGCAAACTCATTTTCTGGACTCAAGACAAATAAAGAAGGTGCATTTAGTGCCCTTGCCAGTGCACTTACAGGCAAAAGTCCTTGCTCTGATCTAAGAGATGACAACGTAAGAAATCCCAACTTGACAATTCGTATGAAGATAGAATCTCCTGATGAGCTGACTTATGGAATGCTTGGATACTTTGCAGGCAAAGTTGCAGGCAGCTCAGTTGCTCTGTCTGGCGTAACTGATCTTGATAAGCGCAGCTGTAAATCTTTGTGTGCAGGCATGGGTACATCTGGAGCATGTGGTATGTTCACATTTGGTGAAGAAGAAGGTGAGAAGATTGATTTTGATAAAAATGAGATGCAAAAAATTCATGATGAGCTTAATACTTCTGAGAAAGGTGATTTGATCACACTTGG